>CAZHEI010000043.1:0-12686 GCA_964531425.1 uncultured Vampirovibrio sp.
TGTGAAACCGTTCCCCAGAATTTGCGAGAAAAATTTTAATTTTTCCGCAAATTCTTAATTATTTAAAGTTTAATTAAAATTTCAGTTCGATAACATCATTATTTAAGAAAATATTCAACCCATCTTATCAAATCTGAAATTTCATAAGGTTTTGGCAAATACAAATCTGCGCCTGAATTTAGCACCGTTGTTTTATCGTGTATTGTCGAAGTTACAATGAATTTTGTGTTTACAAAATTTTGTTGAGTTTTAATATATTGCAAGTATTCCAGTTCAGATAAACCATCTCCACTATCAATTACAACAATAGAAGGTTGTTTTGATGATTCAAAATCCAGTTCTTCTTGCACATCATATCCTTGAAGTTCAAGCGCTGTTCGAATCAAATATCTTAAAGAATCGTCTTTTTCTTTTATATAAACAGCTTTATTTAAAATATTTTCAGTAACAGAATCCGATGCAGTTAATTTAGCTCTCTCAATTACATAATTTGAGCCGTTAGGAATTTTAGCAAGTTTCTTTACTTCCATCAAACGTTCAATAAGACCATCGACAGAAGAGATTAATCCAAACCCTTCTATGATTCCGCCAGCAAGTATTGAAACGAAATTAGCTCTCATTCCGGCATAGCGTTCGCCTTTCAAAAGTGTATAACCTCGTTTTACATCCGCCTCGGAATAAAATTTTGGTACAACCGTATCAAAAGCAAAGACTAAGAATTCTGCCAGTTTTTCGGCATTGAATTTGTTTGTAATAATTACAATATGATTTTCATCATATTGACCAATAAAATCGTTTTCATCTAATGCAGATTTTGCAATAACCACAAATGTTTGAATCAATTTATCTGCTGCAACTTCTGTATAAACTGATTTGTAATTTTCAATGTTTTCAAAACCTATCATTAAAACTGCTTTATTTTCTGTTGACAAAACTCTTTTCAAAGCTTTTCTGACGAATTTTTTATTTGGCAGTAAAGTTTTGTTATCAAGATTTGATTCTACATCACGTCTTAAGTGCGCTTTAATTCTTGTTTTAAACTCGTCAATATTAACCGGTTCACTTAAGAAATCATCGGCTCCGCTTTCAAAAACCTTAATTCTGTCTTCTGCTTCTGCGGATTTAGAAAGAGCAACAATTACCGGTCTTGAATTATATGTTAAAGCTCTAATTTTTTGACAAAAGCCGGAAAGTTCTTCTTCAATGCTGTCTGAAACGATTATCATATCAGGTTCTAATGTTTGAACCAAAACCAAAGCATCTTTCAAAGTTCTTGCAATAACAGCATTTGTATCAGAGTTTTCAATGCTTTTTTTATATTTAACAGAAAGTTCTTTTCTTTTATCAATAATCAGGACTGTAGAGAGCATTTCAAAGCCTCCTCCTGATTATAAAACGGGAATTCCAGACGGAACTCACTGCCCGTATCATCACTATTTACAAAAATTTTACCTTGCATAGATTCAACAAGATTTTTTGTAATATAAAGCCCCAAACCATTACCTTGTGTTTTGCTTGTTAAATGGTTTTCCAATCGAATAAATTTTTCAAAGACTTTATCAAAATTTTCTTCTTTGATTCCAACGCCTTCATCTTTTACTCTTATTGCAACATTATCCGAATCCGCAAATGATGTTGAAATTGTGACGGTTCTGCCTTCCTCTGAATATTTGCAGGCATTATCAACGAGATTGGTCATAATTTGTTGGAATTTGTCATCATCAAGCTTTACTTGTGGCAAATGATTATTAAAATTCAGGATAAATTTATGTTTTTTATATTTTTGTTTAAGCATTTGGACGACTTTTTCTATTGTAGAATTTACGCTGACAGCTCTAAATACAGGTTTATCAGCATTCATTTTTGAAACAGTCAAAATGTTTTCAACCAGATTAATTAATCTGTTAGATTGTTCTTCAATAATATGTACAAATTTTTTCTTGTTTTCATCATCAATCTTATCCCATGAAGACAACAAAGTTTGTGAAAAACCCCTGATACTTGTCAGCGGGGTTCTTAATTCATGTGATACTGTTGATATAAATTCGTCTTGAATTGTTTTATCCATTTGTTTTACCTTATGGCGGGTATTTGCGGTGGGTACGCTTCGTTTTATCCACTCTACTGTTTTTGTCAGGCAGTGCCCTGACCTACAATGTTGCCGTCAGCTTAGTTTTACCTTGCGGTGGGTACGCTCCGCTTTACCCACCCTACAACTGACTTGAAGGGGAATAAGGTAATAAAGGAATAGGGTAATAAGTGGTTACGGCTTTTTTTGAAAAACTATCGTAATATCTTATTCACTTATTCACTCAGTCACCTATTCACTTTCGACTGATTATTTCGCTCCGCTTGAAATGACGGAGGCTATTCTTCTTCCATAAACAATTGTTTTGCTTCTTCTATTGCATCAGACAAAACATCCAATTGATCAGGCGCAAATGTTACACCCTTCTTTGTTGGTAACCAAGTTTCGCCACCATCTGTTGTATAGAATATTCTTAAGTTAAAATAACTCTTTCCTCTATATTCTGATACAGAAATTTGTAGTTGTTCTGTGTCTGTTCTCTCAATTGTTGCTAAAATTTTTGCTTCTGCCATGTTTTATACCTTTCTTTTTAGACTGTATTATTATTCCACCGTATTTTGCTATTATGACTACAAGACCTTTTTTCATTCCTTTGCAAAATACTAAATTATTTTAGAGGTTTTATATCATCCTTTCTAAATTATATTGTCATTCCACCGTATTTTGCCATTCTGCCTACAAATTATTCTTTTCATTCCTTTGCAAAATACTAAATTGTTTTAGAGGTTTTATATCATCCTTTCTAAATTATATTGTCATTCCACCGTATTTTGCCATTCTGCCTACAAATTATTCTTTTCATTCCTTTGCAAAATACTAAATTGTTTTAGAGGTTTTATACCTTTCTTTTTAGATTGTATTATCATTCCACCGTATTTTGCTATTTTACCTACAAATTTTTCTTTTAGTTACTCGGCAAAATACTAAATTGTTTTAGTTTTACTTCACTCTAAAACCTGCTTTGACAACATTTTCAGTTGTTGTATCGGCTGGAATAAGAGCGCCATTATTTAACAATTTAAAACTAAAATCTCTTCCCTTTGCAGATATATCAACAGAATAGCCTGTTTCATCATCCAGTTTTGTTTTAGACAAATCTGCACTTCCACTAATTGACACACCTGCCGGAAATTTTACAAATGAAAATTCTTTACCGGAATTAGTTGTATCTCCGCTAACTATTCCCCAATAAACCGGAACAATTGTTTTTAAGTTTGATAAAATGCTATTATTATCATTTCCGACTCCAAGATTTTTTGAAGTTACAAATGACAATCTATCAGCATATCCTCCGTTCAAAGTTCTTGCATTTGCCAATTGTATAATATTTTGATTCCCTAAAGTTATTTGCTCGACAGCTCTACCTAAAATCGCACCTGCTTGTTGTTTTTGAACACTTTTTGCTACTAATGGCATAACCAGAACGGCAATAATTCCCACAATTGCCATTGCTGTCGCAACCTCTGCAAGAGTAAAACCGAGTTTAAGTTTTTTCATCAAAAAGCCTCCCAAATTAATGCATGAAAATTATAACATAATTTTTCATATTTGTGTCAGGATGGATTTGAAATCTAAAGCAGATAGTATTAAATTATTCCTTTCATTTTTTCAATAATACTTTCAGCGGTTTGATTTTCATGTATCAAAATGGATTTGTATAATTCTTTCCTTGGTGCCCAATTTTGAACAGTTTCTTGTTCATAAAAAACTGCAACAGTTGGAACTCCGACTGCACAGCCTAAGTGCATTGTTCCTGTATCAACACTTATTAAAGCTTGAGCTTTTTCTAAAATAATTCCTAGTTGAGGGATTGTTGTTTTATTTGTTAAATCCAAGAAATCACAACCACTCTCTTTTAACATACTTGCGTATTCAAGTGCTTTTTCTCCGGCTCCTACGAATACAACTTTTTCTCCAAGTTTATTTAAATCATGAATTAATTGCACAGCAGTATCAATAGGCATATCTTTTTCCTCTTTTTTACTTGTTGTGCATAAAACTATATAATCTCGCATTCCACCTAAAAGTTTTTCCGCAGAGTTTTTTGCTTCTTCCGGTGTTTGGTATTTTATTGGATAATTTTTAACTTTTTTGTTTGTTAAACTTTGTAGTAGCAAATTATGTTTTTCTTGAGTAGTCAAATCAGATTTTTTTCTATCAGCCATTATAATATTTTGACTGCCCGTCAAATAAGAAATCATCCAATTTCGCTGATTATTATATGTAATAATTGAGGCAAAACTTTTTTTGTATTTGAATTCTTTAATAAATTTGATAAATCCAAATAAACCTTTATTTGCGCCTTTTTTGTCATAAACAACAACTTCATCCACATCTTTTTGATACAATGCAACGTCTTTAAAATTTTTGTCGCAAACAAAAACAATTTTCGATTCCGGAAAAATATTTTTAATATTTTGAACTAACGAATTGCAAAGTAAAACATCGCCAAAACAAGCTGTATTGTACACAACAAAAACTTTTGAGTTATCAAAAGCAACATTTCTTCTAAAAATTTTTAACCCAAATAAATAGTAATCCTTAAAATATTTATAATGTTTTACACCCCACAGAAAATGTCGTTCTTTTAATACTTCCCAATTTCCTGTATCAATATTATTTTTTTCACAGTAATTTATCAAATCTAAATTTGTTGAAATTTTATCATTTTTATTCTTTGTACTTAATTTTTGTTTGATAGTTGAAGTTGGGTTGGAAAAATAATGATATGTTGTGTCAGGAACCGTAACTACTGATTTTGCCAAATGAATAGCTCTTATTGCATAAGGTGCATCTTCATAAAAAACCCCTTCTTCAAAGCGCAAATTTTTAATTATTTCAAAATTAAAAATTTTACCCCAAACAACAAGATTATTTTGAATAGCACTTAAAATTTTATTTGTTTCATAATACACTTCATTAGTTTTTATTTTAGAATGGTCTTTTGTTTTTCTTTTGTAATTTCTTTTAGTGCTGGATACAGCAATATTGGCATTTGAAGATATTACGGCATTATACATTTTTTCAAAATAATCCAAATCAACCCAATCATCTGAATCTACAAAACTTATAAACTCTCCTTGAGCTATTTCAAGTCCTCTATTGCGTGCAGCACCTTGTTTTTGGTTTTCTTGGTTGATGATTTTGATTCGCTTATCTTTTTTAGCATATTCTTCAAGGATTTCAAGTGATTTATCTGTAGAACCGTCATTAACACAAATAATTTCAATATCTGATATTGTTTGATTTACCAAAGAGTCTAAACAACGTCTTAAGTATTTTTCCACATTGTATACAGGAATTATAACTGATATTTTAAACTTTTTTGTCATTTAAACTGCTCCTATGACAATTCGATAATATTTTATTTAGGTTTCTAAAACCATTGTAAATAGAGCGCTAACGCATGATAAATACTATCCCATAGTTTTATTTTTGTCAACCTATATTTTAGAATTGCATTGTGGGTAACAGGACTTATAAATACGACAAAATATTATGCCGAAAATTCGGAGAAAAAATTGCTTTTTTGCGTAAAAGCATGAATATGAAACAAGATGAACTTGCATATAGGACTAATATTTCCCCAAGTTATTTAAGTGCTATAGAAAGAGGAATTACTGACACCACAATATCAACCGCCAAAAGACTTGCAAAATCTTTAAATGTAGGTTTGCCGGAATTGTTTGAGTTTTAGGATTAATTCTTAAAATCTTGTATAAGAACCAATTACACGCACAGTCTTGCAATGAGATTCTAAATCACAAAGAAGATTTTTTATATTTTCATCTTTACAATGTCCGTCAAAATCAATAAATACAGCTTGTTCATCAGCATTATTGTTCATCATTTTTGAATTAATATGAGTAATATTAATATTATATTTTACAAACACTTGTACAATATCCATCAAAGCACCTTGTCTGTCATTCAAGAACATTACGATACTTGTTTTATCGTTTCCGGTTGGTTCTGTTGTTCCATCTCCGATTACAATAAAGCGTCTGTTATTATCCTTGTCATCTTCAATATGCTCTTTCAGAACATTCAAATTGTATAATTCGGCTGTTTTGTGTGTTCCAATAATGGAATAAGTTAAATTATAATTCCCTAAAAGTCTTGCTGATTCATCCATGTTTTCTGCCATTACGACATTTAACTGTCTTGGCATTTCTTCTCTAACAAATTTTTTACATTTTGCAAGTGCATTTGGGTTTGCAATCAATCCCATCAAGCTGTAAAATTCAGTTGTTTTAGACAAAATACAATCGTTTACAGGCACCACCGTTTCTGCAAGAATCTGTATATTTTGATTTTTTGTCATAATTAAATTATCAATAGTTTCTCTAATAATTCCTTTATATGAAGTTTCTACCGGCAAGACCGCAATAGCATTAGAAAATTCATCCACGTATTCAATACATTCTCTTATTGAATTCAAAGACCTTTGATAAAGATACAAATCATACTGTTTAAACAGTTTGTCTTTTGCAATTTCAGAATACGAACCGCCCATACCTAGGCATATAATTTCATTAAAATCTCTAAACATAATAAACTCCGTTGCTTTAATAAGATTATAACCTAAACAAGAGAACTTTTTTATTTGGTATAATATTAAATAAAGAGAGGGGATTTTATGAATAAAAATTTCTTAAAAAAAATGGGAATTGTTACTGTTGGAATGCTTGGTGCCGTGTATGGATTGTTTTTAATTGCGCCATTCATTGTTACACCGATTGTAAATCAATATGTTCCGACGATAAATGATGAAATAAAAAAAGCTACAGGTTTAACTTCTCAAATAGAAGATTTTAAGCTTGTAACTACACCAAAACTTACTGTTGGAGCAAAAGTTGGAGAATTCAAGCTTTTAACACCTGATAACAAAAAGATTTTGAAAGCAGAAGATTTTGCAGTAAAAATGTCACTTTTACCATTGTTTGCTAAGAAAATCGAAGTAGATTTGGTTAAATTAGATTCTCTTGATGTTGAACTTGGAGTTAACAAAGATGGTTCATTCGAAATTGAAAAGTATTTGATAGTAAATGAAGAAAATAATACAGAAAAATCATCGGCAAACGTTACTCCAATCGAACTCCCATTTGGGTTGAGATTATCAAATCATTTGCCTGATATAAAAATCGGAGAATATGACATAGAATTTGTGGATAATTCTACAGGTAAAAAATATGAAATTGAAGGTGATAAAACTGAAATAACAGATTTTGTACTCAATAAACACGTAAAACTTCTTGCACAAGGTAAAGCTAAGTTTGATGAAAGAGAACAATTTGTTTATAACGTTAAAATTAATAATAAAATAATGCCTGATTTAGATTTACATGAACTTGTATTTAATCCTCAAACAAATGAAGAAAAAAAATCAGAAACAGTTGATTTTGATATAAATATTTTAGATATTTTTAAAGGGATTTATAACAACAAAATTACCGCAAATCTTGCTACGGATTTAACTATTACAAATGATGGCAACAGCGGTTATGCAAAAGTTGACAATCTTTCTATTGTGAATTTGCCTGCAAGTTGTGCAAATCTAAAATTCAAAGGACATAAAATTGATATTGATTCAAATATTTATACCGCTCAAAATGAAGTTTCAACATTAAAAGGTTTTGTTCAAACAGGTAAAAAAACTAATATTGATTTGAATTTTAAATCAAAAGTTGAATTAAATAATATTATTAAAATTCTTAATGCAATTGCAATGACTTTTGATATTAAAGATTTGCAAACTCTTACTGCAAACGGGAATTTGGATGCTGATTTTAATATCAAGTCTAATTTAAAAACTATTAATTCTAACGGTTATTTAAAAATACCGTCTGCAAATATTTACTATGGACTTTATAAAATCGGAATTGATAATATCAATGCAAATATTGCTCTTGCAAATAATAATATTGATATTAAAAATATTGGATTTTCAATCTTAAATCAACCTTTAAAACTTTATGGAAAAATTACACAAGATGCTAAATCTGACTTACATTTGACTGCTGAAAATCTAAGCTTAAAGGGGTTACTTGTTGCTTGCGGTCAAGCTTCTTTGATGAAAGAAAATCCTGTTAATTCCGGTGCTGTAACACTAAAAGCAGATATTGTAGGAAGATTGGATAGTATCAGACCAACAGCGAAAGTTATTTTGAATAATATTGATATTAAAAATATTCCTTCAAATACAACATTAAAACTTCCAAAAACTAATGTTGATATAATTTCTGACGGAAAAACTTTCTCGGGTATTGCAACTAGTGAAAATATTCGTGTAATTAACCCAGCTGCCGGAGTAAGTATTCCAAAAATCAGTGCAAATATAAAAGAAGATGTAATTGAAATTACACAAACGCCTGTTCAAGTTGAAAAAATTAATTTCAATGTTTCAGGAAAAATCAAAAATTATTTAACTGAAAAAATCACTCTTGATTTTGTAACATCAGGAGATATCAAATCAACTTTATCAGGAGATTTGAATGCAATTAAGCAAACTTTGAATCTAATTTTTGCAACAACTCAAGATTCAACAATTGTTGTTCCGATGTTTGATAAATCAAAGTTAGTTTTCAATGGTAATGTCGTGATTTCAGGAAGTATGATGAATCCGATTTTGACAGGTACAATCAATGTTCCGACTCTTTCAATGCCGGAAATTCCTGTAATTATGGAAAAGATGACAGCAAAACTTAACGGACCTATTTTGAAGGGTTCTGCAACGGTTGGAAAATTCGCTTCCGGTGGAATTGTTGCGCAAGATTGTACAACTGATTTTGAAATGAAAGGTGAAAACTTTTATCTTAATAACTTAAAAGGAAGTGCTTTTGACGGTAAAATAAACGGAAACATTATTTATAATCTTACAAATGCAAAGACTTCTGTAGATTTTCACGGAAGTGGTTTGAATGCAGAAAAAGCTGTTGCAGGTGCAGTTGGTATTTCTAATGCATTAACAGGAACATTAGGTTTTGATACAAATTTAAACTTGTGTGTTCTGGATTATGAAGAAATGATGCGTTCACTTTCCGGAAAATTGACATTCAAAGTTACAGACGGTTCTTTCGGTAATATTGGACGTCTTGAAAACTTCTTTGGTGCAAGTAATATTGTTAGCAATGCAATTTTAAAAACAACGGTTGCAACTTTGTCTAACTTGAGTGCGGTTAAAAATACAGCAAAATTTAATTACATCTCTGGAGATATGACATTCTCTAACGGTTGGGCAAATTTGAACTCAATAAAAAGTTCAGGAGAAACTCTTGCTTACTATGTTTATGGGAAATTACATTTAATTAATCTTTCAACAAATGTAACTATTTTAGGTAGACTTGACCAATCAGTAGTTTCACTTCTTGGACCAATCGGAGAGCTTTCAGCTGACAAATTATTATCAGCTATTCCTAAGTTTGGGACTTTGACAGCTTCTATTGCAAACGCTTTGACAACTGACCCTAGAGGAGAAAGAACTTCTGAAATTCCGGCTTTGTCAAACGGAAGTGAAAGCTATAAAGATTTTAAAGTAATATTTAACGGTGGTTTGGAAAGCACAAATTCAATAAAATCTTTCAAATGGCTGACAACAGTTGATACATCAGCTCTTGAACCTCAAAAAAATGTGGTTGAAACAATCAAATCACTAAAAACTACTGTAGGAGATGATGTTCACAATGTCGTTGATACAGTTAAAAATCAAAAAGAAGTATTAAAAAATACAGCGACTGAATTGAAGAATTTGTTTAAGTTTTAAAGTTAGAGAATAAAGTTGAGGGGCGAAATTTTCATTGAAAATTTCGCCCCTCATAATTAATTTCTTAATTTACAATATGCTCCAAGTTTTTTTCAATCTTGGGATAACATTTTTTCTTTGCAAATCTTCTATCGCAAAATCAAGAGTTTCTTTTAGTTTAAGAGTAGAATCCCCTTTTTTAAATGCAATTCCATAAGGCTCTCGAGAATACCGTTTTGGTAAAATCTTGACGGAAGAATCATCAACTGCAAAGCGGCTCAAAATAGTATCATCAGAAGTTACTGCATTGATTTTTCCTGATTTTAAAGCCAAATATGCATCTTTATAAGTTCTAAACCCTAATAAATTAGCGGTTGGAACAAGATTTTTCATGTTTTTTTCTGCCGTTGTTCCAAATACAACCCCAACATTTTGTCCGCCTAAATCGCTCAACGCAGTTATGGAACTGTTAGATTTTACCAAGACTGCTTGTCCTGCTACATCGTAAGGAATGGAAAAACTTACAATTTCTTGTCTTTGTGGAGTAATGGTAACCGTTGAAATAACTATATCAACTTCTCCAGTGGAAGCTTTTAATAGTCTGTTTGAAGGAGTTACCGGTATAATTTCAAGTCTTTCCGGACTATTGACAATATACTGTGCAATATAATGTGCCAAATCTACATCATAACCGGCAAAATTACCTTTTGAATCTACAAATCCAAACGGTTTTGAATCTGTATTTATCCCAACTTTGAGGGTTCCTCTTGTTTGAACTTCTTCAAGCAAATCTTCTTCTGCAAATTCTTTTGAAGATGGAGCCAAAAGAAAATATATTACAACAAGAGCCAAAAAAGCTAATGTCAAAATGATGCCAAGTTTTTTCATCTCAAAACCTTTTTATTGTTCTCTCTTTGGCATTCTGCCACAAGATTTGTCTTCATCACAAAAGCCTAAACGTTCACATTTTGGAACTAAATAAGGTTTTAACCATGGTTCTTCCGCAACAAGAGCCTCACACATTGCCTTAACCATACATCTGATTTCATATTGTGCACGTGTACAAAGTCTTAAATTCGCAATATGGATAAGTTCTCTAAGATTCAAACTAGTCACCATAGAAGTTGCTGTTGCGTTTGGAAGTACTGCACGAGCATCTTCTGCAGGAATACCTGCTTCTGTAAATTCACAGTATAATTTTGAGATTTCACCCATGAAGTTTTCAAATTTTGTTTTTAACTCTTCATTTCTGGCAATTGTTGGCGGAATTAAATAGTCAAATTGCCCTTTTTCTTTAACATATCTTTGAGATTTTTGAGAAAAAGACATGTGTCTATGTCTTACAAGCTGGTGTGTACAAGCTCTTGAAACATTTGAAATCGAAAAAGACACCTGAATATGCTCAATTGTCGAATAATGTCCGGAAGAAATTACACGCTCAATAAGTTTAAGCATTTTTTCTTCATCATCTGTGCTGTTATAAATTTCATACGGAGTGTCTGCACTGTAACATGTTCGGCATGCCGTATAAATTGTCTTAAGCATATTTTCCGGTTTAGATATCAAATGCACAACCGGCTTGTTATTATTTTCCATACTCTCTTCTACCTTTTCTTTAATTAATTTTAAACTGAAGTTGTTGAAGCAGTTGCAGCTTCTTCATAAGGATTTTCAACTCCTGCATCAACAGCAGCTTGATATGCAGCTTCAAACATTTTGTCAGAATTTTCTGCGATTTGCGGATTATCCAAAAGAACTTTTAAGTCATGATTCACATCATCAACCCCTTTAAATAACATTGAACGACCAAGGGCTTCTGCCTTGTTATCAGAAAAATCTGTTAATTGCGGTGTAGTTTCAACTGTTTCAGGTTCAATCTCAGTATTTTGCTGTTTTTGAATACCTGTATAACCTAATTGATTTACACTGACTTTTGGACCATTAACTTCACTCATTCATTTACCTCGCTTATATTGTACTATTATATCATATTTTAAGTTTATTCAACCATCCATTTATTCTAAAACGTATAATAAAATTTTTTTGCTAGTTGTTGCAATTATTTTTACAAAAATTTACTATTGGAGGATGAGGAAAAAGTAAATAGCAAAAGTGGGCATGTTTGCGCATTGCCCACCCTTGTTTAGTGATTTATTAATTTGTAGTATGTTCAGAAGGAACACTTGAAATTTTATATGAACTTGTAGTTTAACCGATGTGTTCCGCCTAAATGTCTACGTGCGTAGCACTATTTATCATCTAATGCTGCAACACCTGGAAGAACTTTTCCTTCGATAAATTCAAGAGAAGCTCCGCCACCTGTTGAAACGTGAGTGAAATCTTCAGCTTTACAGAATTTTTTAGCAGCAGAAACTGAGTCACCACCACCGATAACAGAAACTGCACCGTTTTTAGTAGCTTCAACGATAGCTTCAAGAACAGCTTTTGTTCCTTCTGCAAACTTAGGATTTTCGAATGCACCAACTGGTCCGTTCATCAAGATTGTTTTAGAAGATTTTAGAACTTCTGCAAACGCTTTTCTTGATTCTAAACCTGCATCAACGCCTTCAAATCCATCAGGAATTTCGTTAATAGCAACAAATTTGTTTGTACCATTACCTGAGAAATCGTCAGTTACCAATACATCTGTAGCCATAACAAGTTTTACACCTTTAGCAGCCGCTTTTGCTTCAATAGCTTTTGCAACTTCAATTTGGTCATCTTCACAAATTGAGTTACCGATTTTACCACCGTTAGCTTTAACGAAAGTATAAGCCATACCGCCACCGATAATCATGTTATCAACTTTGTCCAATAAGTTTTCTAAAACACCAATTTTAGAAGAAACTTTTGCAC
>CAZHEI010000044.1:0-12620 GCA_964531425.1 uncultured Vampirovibrio sp.
AATCCAATATGCACACAAGAAACTACTAACGTAGTTGTGCAACATAATTACTATTGTGTTGCACAAAGCAAGGAACAGATAATTCCAACTGAATTATTTACCCCTTGCACAAATGACCAAAAGGGGGACTGGTACTGGAATACAACGACTGGTTGCAAAAATAAAGAAGCCGACAGTCGTTTTTTATATTTTTACTCCGCTTTATAAATAAAAATGAACAAAACAGTTCTACTCTCGTTTAATTTATAGTACAATATTCTCGGGAGAGGACAGTGAAAAAATATTTAATATTAAGTATAGCAATATTAATAACGTTAAATTCTGCTTTTGCAATTGAGGATACTCCGACAAAGAAAAGTTGGTTCAAACGAGAGAAGAATGAAGTTAAGCTTGAAAAATCAAAAAAAGAAAAAAGGGTAGAAGTTGCTGAAATTGAGTTACCTGCGGTATCATCTTTTAAGAATGCGCCTAAAAACTTCTCAATAATGTCAATACAAGAGTGTGTAAATTATGCGATTGAACATAATCCCAACCTTGCAGTAGCAATTCAACACGTTAATGCAGCAAAAGCCGGAGTTGGACAACAAAGAGCTAATTTTGCACCACGCTTAACTGCAAAAGTTAATTATAACCATTTAGATAACAGCGGCTCAAGAATCGCAAATACTCATACTGATTCAATAGGATTTACAGCGGGAATTTCTCAATTGATTTGGGATTTTGGTAAAACGACTGCAAAAATCAATATGGCAAAATATGACACAATGTCTGCACAATATGATTACGATTATGACATTTTGAATATTACTTATAATGTCAAGATGAATTATTACAAGGTTTTGATGTCATTAGCAAATCTTGATATTTATGAACAAAACGTTAGAATTAATACATTAAACTATGACCGTACAAAAGCAATGTTTGAAGAAGGTTTGAAATCAAAAATTGATGTCGTAAATGCGGAAGTCAATCTTTCTGATGCAAAAATTCAATTGGTAGAAGCTCAAAACAATCTTGCAACAAATGTTTTAGCACTAAAAAATTCAATGTATTACTCTGAATCAAAAGATTTTATTGTACACAACACAGAAAATTTTGGTTTCTTAAAGGCTGATTACAGAAAGAAAATGCAATCTTTGAATGAAATTAAACCGTCCGGATTTAATTTTAAAAAAAATGACGATGGTTTGATTATGCTAACATCAGGAATTGAACACAATGATATTATTCAAGATTATGTGTTTAATCCATTGAAATTATCAATGCAAGACGCTGTGGATAAAGCGCTCAAAAATCGTCCTGATTTAAAATCAAATAGAATGCTTGCAAAAGTACAAGAAGAATCATTAAAAGCAGTCAAACGTTCTTATGCTCCGGAATTGAGCGCTGATTTAGGATGGAGTTATACAAAAAATGAATCAACTTATACTAGTCCTTTTAATGTTGGAGCAAGCTTGGGGTTAGGTTCAATAAATCCTTATGGAATTCATTGGCAAGTTAAAGAAGGCGAAGCATATTTAGATATTGCAAATCATAATATCAATATTGCAAAATCTGATATTTACTGGGAAGTTCAAGAAAATTATGTTAATATGCGTCAACTTGAACGAAAAATTCCTTTAATGAGCCAAAAGGTTAAAGCTACCCTTGAAAACTTTGAACTTGCGGATGGAAGATACAGCGTAGGCTTGAATAACTATGTAGAATTGCAAGATGCGTTGACTAATTACAATAATTCACAATTAAGCTTTGTAGAAGCTGTTTTTGAATACAATGTAGCGAGAGAAACTTTACTCAAATCAATGGGCGAGGGAATATATAATGAATAAAAAAATTATTATAATACTTGGAATATTTTTAGCATTGGGGGCAAGTTTTTGTTTGTTTAAATCAAAAGGAGTTAAATACATTACAAAACCTGTAACTCAAGAAACAATAACTCAGTACGTTGAAGCTTCCGGTACAATTAAACCTATCAACACAATTACGGTTGGTACGCAGGTTTCAGGCACAGTTGCAAAAATTTATGCTGATTACAATTCAGTTGTTAAAAAAGGAGATTTGCTTGCTGAATTAGACCCAAGTTTATTTCAATCAAATGTTGATCAGTCAACTGCAAAACTAAATAATGCAAAAGCAACTCTTTCAAAAGCTACTTCTACTTTGAATTATAAGAAAAATAATTATCAAAGATACAAAAATTTGTATGCAAAAAACTATGTATCTAAAGATGAAGTTGAATTAGCGTATTCTAATTATCAACAAGCTCTGGCAGAAGTTTCTGCTGCAAATGCAGAAGTTAGTGCAGCGCAAGCTACGTTGAGTAACAATTTGACAAACTTAGGTTATTCAAAAATTACTTCTCCTGTTGATGGAACAGTTATTTCAAGAGCGGTTGATGTTGGGCAAACTGTAGCAGCAAGCTTTAATACTCCAACTTTATTTGAAGTTGCAAAAGATTTAACTCAAATGCAAATTGAAACAAGTGTTTCAGAAGCCGATATCGGGAAAATTAAAGTCGGACAAGTTGCAAAATATACTTTAGACGGATATCAAGATAAGAGCTTTGAAGGTAAAGTTACACAAGTTCGTCTTGCAAGTACAACTACGAATAATGTTGTTACTTATACGGTTATAATTTCCGTTGATAATTCAGAAGGTTTTGTTATCCCTGGCATGACTGCAAATGTATCTATAATTACGAGTGATGTTAAAGAAGCTCTTTGTGTTCCTAATCAGGCTTTAAAATTCACTCCTGCTGATAATACTAAAAAATATGAAAAACAAGGAGTTTGGATTCAAACCAGAACCGGCTTAGAAAGAATGGATGTCGAACTTGGAGTATTTGACGATAATAAAACTCAAATCATTTCCAAAGATATCAAAGTCGGAGATAAGGTTTGTGTAGGTTCTGTTGGTGGAAAATCTAAAAAATCAGAAATACATCCACCAAGAATGTAGAAATTAATTAAAGGGAAAATAATGGCACTTATTGAGGTCAAAAATGCAGTAAAAACTTATCAAATGGGCGATGAATTGTTCTATGCAATGAATGATATTTCATTTGAAATAGAACAGGGAGATTTTGTTGCGATTATGGGAGCTTCCGGTTCAGGAAAGTCAACCTGCATGAATATGTTGGGAACTCTGGATAAACCTAATAGCGGACAATACCACCTTGATGGAGTTGATGTATTTTCACTTAACCCAGATGAATTGTCTGATATAAGAAACAATAAAATCGGTTTTGTTTTTCAAGGATTTAACTTGATTTCAAGAACTTCTGCCATTGATAATGTTCAGCTTCCTATGATTTATAAAGGTATTCCTGAAGAAGAGCGAATTGAACGAGCAAAAAAAGCTTTAAAAATAGTAGGTTTGGATAAAAAAGAGAACAATATGCCTTCACAAATGTCAGGAGGACAACAGCAAAGAGTTGCTATTGCAAGAGCAATTGTTAATGATGCGCCTTTGATACTTGCAGATGAACCGACAGGAAATTTAGATACAAAGACCAGTATTGATGTAATGGAGTTTTTTGTAAATTTGAATGAGAATTTTGGTAAAACGATTGTTCTTGTAACACACGAACCTGACATTGCAGAATATACAAAAAGAATACTTCGGTTTAAAGATGGAAAGATAATTGAAGATAAAAGGAGAAAATAGTGCGGAATGTGCTCCGCCAGAAGGTTGTAAAAAATGATTGATTTTAAGTCTACATTAAAAATAGCATTAAACTCCTTGAAGGTTAATAAAATGCGCTCTGCGCTAACGAGTTTGGGAATAATTATTGGTGTGTCAGCTGTAATTATAATGCTTGCGATAGGCTCAGGAGCGAATAAAAAAGTACAAGAAAACATGGAATCAATGGGTTCAAACTTGTTGACGATTCGTTCTGCAACTGCAAAAAGTGGCGGAGTTTCAATGGGGATGGGAACTAAACCCACATTGAGTATTAAAGATTCTGAAGCAATACAAAAAACAGCTAGAGGAGTTGAAGCAGTGGCGCCGGTAATGAGTTCTTCTAAACAGGTTATGTATGGAAACCAAAACTGGTCAACAACTGTTTATGGAATCACAACATCTTATTTACATGTAAAAAATTATGAAATGGATTTGGGCAGACCTATTAATAGGGATGACGATAATAATGCAGCAAAAGTTTGCATGATAGGTAAAACCGTCGAAACAGAGCTTTTTGGTGATGTAAACCCTGTTGATAAAACATTGCGTATTGGAAATGTTCCATTCCGTGTTATAGGTACTTTGAAGGCAAAAGGTCAAATGGGACCAATGGATCAAGATGATTTGATTTTTATACCACTTACAACGGCTCAAAGAAAAGTTTTTGGAACTGATTTTCCGGGGGCAGTAAATCAAATAATTGTCAAAGCAGCTTCTTTAGAAGATACAAATACTGCACAAAGTGATATTGAGGAAATTTTAAGACGAAGACATTCTTTGGGAAAAACACAAGAAAATGATTTTGAGATAAGAAACAGCGCAGAATTTCAAGAAAAAATGAAATCTACAGTTCAAACTTTTGCTATATTATTGGCTTCAATTGCATCTGTTTCCTTAATTGTAGGCGGAATTGGGATTATGAATATTATGCTGGTATCAGTGACTGAAAGAACAAAAGAAATTGGCATAAGAATGGCAATTGGAGCAAGAGCAATGGATATAAGACTTCAATTTTTGATAGAAGCACTTGTGTTATCTCTTTTAGGCGGTTTAATCGGAGTGGTTTCAGGAATCGTTATTGCTTTGATAGTTGGAGTGGTGTTCAACACAAGTATTGTTATTTCGATTGCGCCAATACTATTGTCATTTGGATTTTCCGGATTGGTTGGAATCGGATTCGGATATTATCCGGCATATAAAGCTTCGTTGCTAAATCCTATTGATGCATTGAGGTATGAATAAAGTTAACTTTTTACCGGTACATAATATACGGGATATAGAAGCTGGATTTTATAACTTTTGCGTGTTATAATTCTTCCTGTGAAGAGGCTGATAAAAAGATTACGTTATCAATATAGGAACATGAAGCTTTTAGATAAATATATCTTAAAGCAAGTTATTGCTGTTTTTATTATGGGAGTTTTAGTATTTACTTCAATAATTTTTGCTTCAGATACTTTTATAACTTTAATTAAGCAAATTTCAAAATATGGAATCCCATTTAAAATTGCATTTATGATTATTATTTTACATTTGCCATCTGTTTTTGTAATGACAATTCCGATGGGCGTTCTACTCTCCACGGTAATGACTTTAAACAATTTGAGTTTAAGCTCTGAAATTACTGTTATGAGAGCTTGCGGAATTGGTTTAAACAGGATTGCGAAACCTATTTTTATATTTGCGATTGTAATGTCATTAGCAAGTTTCTTTATTAATGAAACAATTGTTCCGGTTATGACAAAACAATCAACTGATTTAGCTTTATACGCTTTTGGACAAAAAAACATTCCGGAAGGAAAAGAAAATTTTACATTTAAAGAAATCAAAGACAGTGGAACTTTGAAAAGACTGTTTTATGTTGGAGATTGTACAAACGGAGTTTTGAATAATATTACGGTGCTGGATGCTTCCAAAGAAGGAAGTATACAAATTCTTCAAGCAAGAGAAGGAAAAACCTCTCCGGAAGGTTGGAAATTCCAAAAAGGTGCAGTTTATACAATAACTGATAGTGGAAAATCGCTTGATACAACTTTGTTTAATGATTCCGTATTCTCTTTTGGAATGGATTTATCTAAAGAAATGAATAAAAATATTGCAAGCGAAAATAATTTTGTACAACTTTTGAAATATATTATAAAAGAAAATAAGCCTGAATTAAGAATCGATTTGTACGATAAAATAGCATTACCGTTAACAACGATTGTACTGGTTTTAATTGGAGTTCCACTTGCAATTACACCACCGAGAGTTCGATATAACAGAGGTTTCTTGTTTAGCATCTTAATTATTTTTGCATATTATTTAATAAGAGCTTTGTCAATATCGTTTGGAGAAGCCGGTTCGTTAGTTCCAAGCTTGGCTGCGTTTATGCCAAATATTATCTTAACAATAATTGGAATTGGGCTTTATTATAGAAAAGTTTACACAATCTGCTAAAAATGGTATATTAAATCTATGCAGTATACGTATCTCAATGGAAGTGTTAAAAATGGAAACATAATGCGGTGGTCAATTAATCCACTGGTTGTTTATATTGCACCAATGAAATTCTATTCTAAACCGGGAGAAGATGCGAAATTCCGAAAAATGGTCATTGATGCTTTGAATGTATGGTCAGCCGCAAGTGGGGGAAAAATAGGATTCAGAATAACAAACGTTTTGTTGGAATCCAATATCAATGTGGATTGGAAACGTGTTGACAGACAGGCATTAGGGCATTGTTATTTTAATTGGGATGCACAAGGAAGACTTTATGGTGCCGAAGTTTCCATTGGGCTTACGGATGGGCGTATTCACAAGCAGTACGATAGTGATGTTGAAGTTTATCATACTATTTTACACGAAATTGGACATGCTCTTGGATTAGGTCATAGTCCTTATAAATCAGATATTATGTATACTCCGCATCAATATGGCAATGCTTCTTTATCAGCTAATGACAAGTATTCAATTCAGTGGTTATACAGACTTCCGGCTGGAGCTCCGGTTCAAAAAATAGCAGCCAAACATGGTCTTTCAACATCTTCTGATATAGATTCCGTAATTAGAAAGATTGATTCTAAGAATTCTCAAACAGGAGATTCTCAAGAAAAAATGCAATTAGTTACAAATCGTGATTTATTGCAAGAATCCGCTAATATAGGAGACTTGAAGCGTTATAATATGATGCTTCAAAACATATCTTTATCACAAAATGTTAAGAATTATTTAAATAAAAACAGATAAAAATGGCAAATTAGGCAATTTTTGCGAACAAAATGTTTTTATTATATTATAGGTTAGTTTTCAAGCATAAGGTGTTTTTTATGACAGATTATTCAAATTTTAGGACAAGTGTTGATAATGAGCGAAAGTTCACAGAAGACTTAAGGCAGGCTTCAAATCCACTGTCTGCAAAAACAGGAAATTCTGATTTAGCATTGAGTGATTACACTCAAACCTTTCCTCGTCAACAGTTTGATGAAGATATTTCGGAAATAATAGAAGTTGTTAGGATATTGAATAACATGGCACCTATTCGTATGCCTGAATATAATTTTAACATTGATGAAATTAATGGTGAACGATACACAAGACCTGACGGAACTTTGCTATTAATTAGAGAATATGACAGTGATGTAATAAGAGATTACTACGCAGCAACAGAAAAAGATAATTGTATTTATACTGTTAGCAGAATATTGGAACACGAAAAATCTTCCGGAAGATTAAGGACAAAAATTGAACCAATTAATAGAAAAGGAAGTCGCTTAAAAACAAATATTACTATCTTTGATTTGAAAGTTAATAACAAGTATATTATTATCCAACTTTCAGATGGCGGATATGTAAACAATATTTCAGAGTTTACCGGAAAAGGAAAATCATTCCAAACTTTATTTAGAAACATTGAAACTTTAAAACCTGCAAGATACTTAGAGGGACGAGACAAAGACAGTTCCGGATTTGAAATGGTTGATTGCATTTTTGACTCGGATGGTCATGTCGCTCGTATAAAACGTTATTCAAATAAAAAAGAAGTTAGTATAAATTATACAAAAGACTCTAAAAATATTACTGTAAAAAATAAAGAATAAAAGTCTATTCTACATACTTTCCGTCAAAGAGCTCCATAACCATTTTCTCTTGATCGGTTTCTAATCTTTCGGTTTTTCCATCGCCTTCATTTTCATCTGAATCAGAAGAATCAGAAGTTTGTTTTTGCACTTTTGGTTGAACTGCACGTTGTTCTTGAGGTTTTGGAGCAACTGATTTCTCAATCACTTGTGGCGCTGGTTGTTTAGGCAAAACAGAAGTCGGTTGCACCGGTGTATCACCACTTTGAGCTAGTCTTACGGTAACAGGTGTTGACTCTTGATTAAACATGATATTTGCCGCTTCAATAATCATTTGTTTTTTATTTGAATCACTGATTTGAGCAACGAGCCTTTCATTTTTAAAGGTTAACACAACTCCTTCAGGTGCAATTTGCAATGGAGTTGCCAATTTTAATAAAGCTGATGTTGATGGGCTCTTGATATTCATCAATAACATTTGCCACAAAGCTCCAATATCATTTCCGCTTGTTTTTTTGGAAATTGGAGGTGGCGTAAAATCATTTTGTACAGAAGTTTTTGGTTGTGCTTGTTGTGATGGTACAGATTGTGGTTGCACAACTGTTCTTACAACCGTTTCAGGTTGTGACGGCGCAATTGGTGCCGGTTTTGTTACATGCTGAACTGATATTGACGGTGCAGAATACGTTTGAACATTCCCACTTTCAAGAGCTCTAACTCTGTTTTGTAAATCTAAAAGAGTCGAATTTTCTGTCATATTAGCTAAATCAATCATTCCGACTTCTAGCCATAAATGCTGATTTGTAGCTAATTTTACTTCTTTAATATAATAAGAAATTCTTTCTATCAAAAATACAATTTGTTGAGTTTCTAAAGAATCCTTTTGAGTAGAAAGTTCTTTAATTTGAGGTTCGTTCAAACCCGTTAATTCAAGCAATAAATCTTTTGAACACGTTTTTACAATAAGCAAATTCTTGAAATATTCTGACAAATTAGTAAGAATTTGCAAAGGTTCATTTCCTGAATTGTAAATATTATTCAAAATTTCAATCGCTTCTGAAGCTGAAGACGAAATAATTTTATTAGACAAGTTCAATAATGTGTCAAAAGAAATTCTTCCTAATACAGCATTTACATCATCAACGGTGATTTCTTTTGAAATTCCCAAAATGCTTAATTGGTCTAATAGCGAAATGCTGTCACGCATTCCACCGGCAGAATTTTTAGCAATCGCAAAAAGTGCATCATCAGTTATATTAATTTTTTCTTCATCAGAAATATATCTCAAATGTTTTACAATATCATCAGTTGTAATTCTTCTGAAATCAAATCTTTGACAACGGCTTTTGATTGTATCAAGAACCTTGTGAACTTCTGTAGTTGCAAGAATAAATATTACATTTTCAGGTGGTTCTTCCAATGTTTTTAATAACGCATTAAAAGCATGGTTTGTTAGCATGTGAACTTCGTCAATAATATAGATTTTATACTTGCCGTTTACCGGAACATATTGTACTTTTTCCAAAATATTTTGAGCATCTTCTACTTTACGATTACTTGCAGCATCAATTTCAATAACATCTATTGGAATTGAATTTGTAATATCTTTACAGCTTTCACATTCCCCACAAGGATGTACAGTCGGACCATTTTTACAATTCAAAGACTTTGCTAAAATTCTTGCAGTAGAGGTTTTTCCTGTACCACGAGGTCCTGTAAAAAGATAAGCATGCGAAATTTTACCAAGCTCGATTGCACTTGTTAAAGTTTTTTTGATATGCTCTTGTCCAACAAGAGTTTCCAGTGTTTGTGGACGATACTTTCTGTATAATGGTATATAATTTCCGCTCATAAAATCAGTCTAGCATAAAAATTGCAAGGAGTTAAGTTTTATAATATTATGAAAAACATGAGAAAGCTAATAATTACTTTTTTGATGATATTTTTAGGGATTAATTCGGCATTTGCCTATGAATTGGTTTTACCACGAGAAAAAAAATCAATTGTTAATACAAAATATGCTTTTTTTGTAGGGAAAGCCGGGAAAAATGAATCAATTTCAATAAATGACGAGAAAATTTATATTGCACAAAATGGAGCATTTGCTCATACCATAAAATTAAAAGATGGCGAAAATAGAGTAGTTCTAAAATCAAATTATAGTACTCAAATATACAAGTTCTATAAAAACGAATCAACACTGGCTGTAAAACCTGAATTAATTGAGTACCCTTCAAAACTCTACAAGGTAAAAAAGGATAATACACCTTTGCGCAGTACACCTATTGATTATGGAATGAACCGGATTTCACATCTCTTTGAAGGAACTTATCTTGTTATTAATGGAGAAAAAGGAAATTTTTACAGAGTACTTTTATCAAAGAATAAAGAAGCATGGATTGATAAGAATTCTGTTATGGAAACTCCCGATGAAATTTGTCCAAAATTCATAACAATGGACAGTGAAACCTTTAAAAACGCAACAAAACATACTATAGAATTCACTGAAAAACTTCCTTACACAATTGAAGAAACTGATAAAGAAATTATTTTTAAAGTTTATAATTCAGTAGTTGCAGACGATTCTGTTTATACAATTAATATTAAAAAGCCAGAAAAATATAGCTTTCAGACAAGTTTGTGTAAAGGAAAATATGATTTTAAAGTTACAGAACTACCTAATACTATGAATCAAACCCTTGAAGGCATAACGATTACTATAGATGCCGGACATGGTGGTTCTGAAAAAGGTGCAATAGGTTGTTTGGGAGACAAAGAAAAAGATATTAATTTAAAAATTGCAACTGAACTCAAAGATATTTTATCTCTGATGGGAGCAAATGTTGTCATGACTCGAGAATGTGACGGAAATATTTCTCTTGATGACAGGGTTAAAATTGCGAGAGAAAATTGTTCTGATATTTTTATCAGCATCCACTTAAATTCAATAGGCGATATCGAGATGAATGTTCATAAAAATAGAGGAACAAGCGTTTACTATTACAATCCAAATTCAAAAAAACTTGCACAATCCATTGAAAAAACGGTTACAGAACAGCTCGGGACTCGAAAAGACGGAGTTAGAACTGCCAGTTTCGCTGTTATAAGACCTACTGATTATGTAGGAGTTTTAGTTGAAGTTGCGTATATGACAAATCCAATTGATTCTGTTTTGTATACAAAAGATGATTTTCCTAGAAATACCGCAATATCAATTGCAAATGGTATATTAAATTATGTCATAGATAAATAATTTCTATGATACAATATCCTTTATGAATATTCTGATTATCGAAACCGGTATTATAGAACAATCTTTAATAAATTTAGCTCTAAAATCCAGATATTTAGACCATATTTATACTGCATCATTTGAGCCATTAAACAATATTCCAAACATAGAATACTGCGATTACAATGATCTTGCCAACAAAGCAAAGTCGTTACAAATAGATATCGCACTTGTTGTTGACAAAAAACTTATTGAAGATGGCATTGTCGAAATTTTACAAAAAAGCATGCTCAACGTTATTTCAGTTAATAAAAAATGGTTTAATCTTGAAAATTCAAGGCTAATTGCTAAGCAATTAATAAATCACTACTCAATCAACAATCCTCAAATCCTAAAAGCACCTTTGTCATTCCCTATTGTAATTAAAACCGATGAACCTTATTCCACAAAAATTGCTTATTCAATGAAAGAATTGATTGAAATAAAAGAAACTTTAAGTGGGAATAGTGTTTTTCTGGAAGAATATTTAAATGGAGAAATTCAATATCTGCTATCTATGTGGGATGGTAAAAATTTGCTCCATTTTCCTCTTTCATTTGTTCCAACAGAAGTTCAACAAGATAGATTGGATTTATACAAAACTAAACTACATTTTATGTTGTCAGATGAAAATGCAAATTTTATAGGTTTTTTTATTTCAAAATTAATTTGGGCTAAAAATGACTGGTATGTTTTGGAATATACGATGAGAATAAACAAAAAAATTAAATTCGATATAATTCAAAAAGATTTTCTGACTATCCTAAACGCAGCAATCTATCAGAAATTAGATGAAATAAAATTTTAATTAAGCATTTTATAATTACATGGTATTAATACTTTGGTATTATATTGAAATATTTCTTAATATTCATGTAAAGCACTATATATAATAGTTTTCACACCTTCTCTAATTTCTTAGAACTAGATTTATTTAATAAACATTGCCTAAATATTATTTTCTTGCTATAGTTTGTATTGGACTCATTAGTCCTTTAGTAGTACACAAAAAAGAGAGTTTAAAATTATGACATTACCAAACGTAGCTTATTTTTCGATGGAAATTGCAATGGATCAATCACTTAAGACATACTCTGGTGGATTAGGATTTCTTGCAGGTTCTCACATGTTATCAGCTGGTTACTTACAAATGCCAATGGTTGGTGTAACCATGTTATGGTCTTATGGTTACTATGATCAACGAATTGACCATTCAGGAAATGTGGAAGTAGCTTATATCAGAAAATACTATGATTATCTTGAAGATACTGGCATTGTAGTTGATGTTGATACTTTTGGAGAAAAAGTTAAAGTTAAAGCATTCAAAGTTAATCCTGAATTGTTTGGCACTTGCCCTGTATATTTACTTACAACTGATATTGAAGGCAACAGTGACTGGGCTAAGAGCATTTCTCATAAGCTTTATGACGGCAATGAAAAAATAAGAATTGCACAAGAAACTGTTCTTGGGGTTGCTGGTGTTAGAGTTCTTCAAGCTGCCGGCTATAACTTTGATGTTGTTCACATGAACGAAGGACATGCTCTTCCGGCTGCGTTTGAATTATTGAGACAATATAACGGTAATTTACAAGAAGTTAGAAAGA
>CAZHEI010000045.1:0-12449 GCA_964531425.1 uncultured Vampirovibrio sp.
TGTATTTAGAAATTACTGTATTGAATTGGAAATCATTGGAAATATCGTTAGTAATCCCTTTGATTGCAATGTGAACAACACGTACCAAATCATCATTTTCTCTAGTAAGAGGGAATGACAATTTGTAATCTCTTGTCAAATGTTCAAAGTTATCAGCTACAAGTCTCCAAACTCTGTTCAAGAATTTGTAACAACCTTCAACACCTGCATCTGACCAATCAAAATCTCTGGCAGGAGGAGAATCTGAAAGAATGAATAATCTTGCAGTATCAGCTCCATAATTTTCAAAGATTTCATCAGGGTCAACCGTATTACCCTTAGATTTTGACATTTTAGAACCGTCTTTAAGAACCATACCTTGAGTTAACAAGTTTTTAAATGGCTCATCAAAGCTTAATAATCCTAAGTCTTTAAGAGCTTTTGTGAAAAATCTTGAATACAACAAGTGTAAAATTGCGTGCTCAATACCTCCGACATATTGATCAACAGGTAGCCATTTATCAACTAGAGTTTTGGCAAATGGTAATTCTGAATTTTTAGGGTCAGAATATCTCAAGTAATACCAGCTTGAGCAAACAAATGTATCCATTGTATCCAATTCACGTCTAGCTTTTCCGCCACAAATAGGGCAAGTTGTTTCTGCAAAAGTTGGAGATGTCGTAATCGGAGATTTTCCAACAACAGAGAAATCAACATCTTTTGGCAACATTACCGGAAGATTTTCTTCTTTTTCAGGGACAATTCCGCATTTATCACAATAAATCATCGGAATTGGAGCGCCCCAATATCTTTGACGTGAAATCAACCAATCTCTAAGTCTGTATTGAGTTTTGAATTCTCCAAAACCTTCATCAACAGCTTTTTGAGTAATAGCTTTTTTAGCCTCTGTATTTTTCATTCCGTCAAATTCATTTGAATTTATAAGAACACCTTCTTCCGTATAAGCAGAATTTTTGCAATCAGAAGGGTTTTCCGGATTTTGAATAACTATTTTCATTGGCAAATTGTATTTTTTAGCGAAATCAAAATCTCTTGTATCATGAGTCGGAACTGCCATTACAGCACCTGTTCCATATTCAACAAGAGCATAATCAGCTGTCCACAATGGGAATATTTCTCCTGTAAACGGATTTCTACAATGTGTACCAAGAGGAACACCAGTTTTAACTCTATCAGTTGAAAGACGTTCAATTTCTGTCATTTTACGAGCATTTGCTCTATATTCTTCAACTGATTGTTTATTTTCTGCTGTTGTAAGTTTTTCTATATCTTTATATTCAGGAGCTACTACAAGGTATGTAATTCCATGAACAGTATCCGGTCTGGTTGTATAAACAGGGACTTCCATTGCTGAACCATCCGGAGCATCAACAACAGGAAATCTAAAGATTGCACCTTCTGATTTACCAATCCAATTAGCTTGCATTGTTTTTACATTGTCGCCCCAACCTTCAAGCAAATCAAGGTCTTTAAGGAGTCTTTCCGCATAATCCGTAATTTTAAAGAACCATTGAGAAAGATATTTTTTCTCAACAACACTGTCACATCTCCAGCATTTTCCATCTATAACTTGTTCATTCGCAAGTACAGTTCCGCAAGTTTCACACCAGTTAACAGCAGCTTCTTTTTTGTAAGCTAAGCCTTTTTTATAAAGCTGAATAAATAACCATTGAGTCCATTTATAATAATCGGGCTTACAAGTTGTAACTTCTCTATCCCAATCATAAGACAAACCTAACATTTTAAGCTGTTTTGTCATATATGCAATGTTTTCATCCGTCCAAGTTTCAGGATTCGCACCATGTTTCATAGCTGCATTTTCTGCAGGCAAACCAAAACTATCCCAACCCATTGGATGAAGAACATTATAACCTTGAGCTTTTTTGAATCTTGCAATTACGTCAGTAATTGTATAATTTCTAACGTGCCCCATGTGCAATTTTCCTGATGGATATGGGAACATTGAAAGCGCATAATATTTAGGTTTATCACTATCATCTGAGGTGTGAAAAACTTTGTTTTTCTCCCAAGTTTCTTGCCATCTCTTTTCTATTTCCTGTGGAAAATATCCTTGTTTCATCTATATTTATTCCTCCAACAATATCCTCTTATTCTTGCAGGTATTCTATCACAAAAATATTCAATAGAAAAGAACTGCAAGAAACCTTTTATTGATAAACATTAATGACCTTAGTCATACTAAGTTTCCCAATTAATAGCACTTTCCCCTAATATTTCATTACATTTTTTAAAATGATTACAAGTTAAAAATCCATTACGAGCTGAAAATGGAGATGGATGAGTCGTATCAAGAGGGTAAATATTTGGTTTCTTATCAAAGCATTCACCCACTTTTTGAGCATAATTCCCCCAACGCATTACAACAAGTGTTTTATTTCGCTTTATTAGCACATCAAAAATGTTTTTTATAACCGGTTCCCAAAGTTTTGTATGCTCCTTAAGTAACTTTTGATCTTTCCCTTCAAATGTAAGAGCTGTATTAAGTAATATTACACCTTGTTTGCCCCATTCTGTAAGAATATTTGATTCAAATTTGCCATCAGGATAATCTTCTTTTAACTTTTTAAAAATATTTTTTAATGATGCCGGAGTTTTAGCAGACAAGCTTGAAAAAGCAAGACCATGTGCGTGTTCTGCGCTTGGATATGGGTCTTGACCTATAATAAGGACTTTTGCATTGTCTAAAGAGGTTAACTTAATTGCATTCAAAACATCATCTTGAGATGGTAAAATTTCTCGGTCTTTACGTTTTTCAGCTATAATCTCCATTATTTCATTGATTAAATTAATATCTAATCCGGCTTCTATCCAGCTTTTATCAATTCCAAAAGTTTCCATCGACTACCCTTTGCGAACCAATGCTTTGTTAAACTGTTGTTTGTAATAATCCATGTTAATATTCAGATTTTCGCCTATTTCAAACAACATTGTAACAAGTTCTCTATCTGCCGTACAAGTCATATTTTGGATTAATTCTTCAATATTATTAACAATTTTTGCGAAGAAATAATTTTGAGCTTCTGCAATATCTACACTCAATTCCAATTTTGAAATACAATCAAGCAATTCAAGCGTTGCATCAACTTGCTGAATATCAAGAGCATAAGCTAATCGGCTTACATTTTGTGCGATTTTTTTGCTGAATATTCTTGCAGTTGGAATTTTGTCAATTTCAATACCGATTCGTTTTGCTTCAAAAAGAATATCAGATGCTTGTTGTAAAATATCATTGCTTAAGAAACCTTTGGAATCTACAAACAAATCATTAAATTGTTTCGTCAAAACATATTGAGCTGAAATCTTGAATTCATGCGGAATTTCAAGTCCCAGTGTTTGCATTTGATAAATTGAACCTTTACCTTCTGTATACATTGATTCATAAGTATTAGCAAAGTTTTGTAATTTACCTTTAAGCATTGTTTGAAGGATTTTTCGTCTTTCTTCAATAAAGATATCTTTAAGAGTAAAGTATTCTTTGCCAAAATAATTATCAATTGTACGAATAATTTCAGTAAGCGGTGAAACTAGATATGTTCTAATTAACTCTTTTCTTGTTTCCATAAAGCTATCAGAATATTCTTTTATTGCGCAATGGAAATCTCCTCCTGAGAATTGAAGTAGAGAAAATACAAGGTTTGATTTTTCCAATGTTACCATTGATTTAACTTCAATATGTCCAATAACTAATTGGGAGTTACCTTTAACAACCCTTTTGTAAGAATGTTTTTTGATTTTATAGCAATAAACATTTTCTTCATCTTCGATATCTGTATAAAGAGAAGATATTGCCCATAAACTCACAATTTGTTTAGGTGTAACAATTGAAGGTTTAACAAATTTTTCGTAAATATTTTTACCAGTACCGAATTCCGGAATGTTGCTTTTTGCTTCTGCAAGAATTTCTAAGAAATGTTGTTCAAAATCTTTTTTAGTAAAAGATTTTGCAAGTTGCATAACTCTTGCAGCATATTTCATAATTTGTACAGTTTCTATTCCTGAAATTTCTGAGAAAAACCATCCGCAACTTGTATACATAAGCATTGCTTGTCTTTGAATTTCCAATAATTCCATTGCTCGGACTTTTTGTTCTGCTTCCAAATCCGGAACAAAGAATTCTTCTTGAAAAGCTTTTACTGAATTTTCACTTCTGTCCAAAATTACAGAAATATAATTTTCTCTTGTAAGTTCAGGATTTAAGAAATATTTTTTACCATTTTTTTTGAAAATAGAAACTGTCTCATCTCTCAAGTAATCAAGAGCTTCTCTTAATGGTTTTCTCCACTTTTGGTTCCACCCCGGATGCCCGCCTGTTGAACACCCACAATCGTCAGACCACCTGCCAACACCATGGAAACAACTCCAAGATGAAACCGGCTTGATTTCAACTTCCCAATCACTTCTATATTTATCTAAATATTCAGCATAATTTGTAACTACAAATCCAGCCTCTTTCACTTTTAATTTCATTGCATAGGCTAAAGCCATATCACCAAATTTTGTGTGATGTCCGTAACTTTCGCCATCTGTCGCAATATTAATTAATTGAGGATAATTTCTTATCGTAGAAATACCATCTTTAAGTCTGTTTACAAATTTGTTACCGTCTTTTAACAACTCATCAAAAGCAACAGACTTAGAAATTGCGCCATCGTAGAAAAATAAATCAATGAACTTTCCAGGAGCTGATTTGATATAATATCGATAAGAACGAGCTGGATCAATATTTCCCCAGCTTACATCCTGCCAAGTTTCCTCTCCTTCTTTTCTGATTCTTTGAGCTTGGTAAGGAGAAAGAATTGTAAATTTTACACCATTTTCAACCAACACTCTCAGCGTATCGTCATCAACAGCAGTTTCCGCAAGCCACATTCCCTCAGGTTCTCTGCCAAAACGATATTCAAAATCTTTTTTACCCCACTTTACTTGAGTTTGTTTGTCTCTTTCATTCGCTAAAGGCATAATCATGTGGTTATAAACTTGTGCAATAGCATTCCCATGTCCGCTATGCATTTTACGACTTGTAATATCAGCTTTAATGATACGTTCATAAGCCATAGGAGCAAATTCTTCCATCCAAGAAAGTAATGTCGGACCAAAATTGTAGCTCATGTATTCATAGTTATTTACGACATTCAAAATTTGATTTTTAGAATCGACAATTTTTGACACAGAATTTGGATTATAACATTCGTTATTAATTCTTTCATTCCAGTCATGAGCAGGTAACGCACTATCTTGCTGTTCAATAGCTTCTAACCAAGGATTTTCACGTGGTGGTTGATAAAAGTGACCATGAACGGTTAGAAACACCTTATCTTTATCTTTTTCAAGATTTTCCATATATTATTTTACTCCGTTTTCTTTCTCAGGTGCCTTTTTTACTAAGGTTAAATCTGAAACATCAATCCAAGCATCGCCCAAAGCATCAGAAAATACAGTTCCAACAATACGAATTTCATCATTAGTTTTTAAATCTATGAATTTTTCCGCAGTTTCTCTTTTTAAAAATAATTTCATTTCAGAAAGTGGGATATCATAATTTGTGTCATCTCTTTTAATCAAAAAAGAAATATAATCTTCTGATGATTTAAATGCCGGTTTGTAGTCTAAACCCAATGTTGCGAATTTATCAAATTTGGCATTCATTGTAACGGTTTTGTTAAGATATATTTTAGGATTTGCAACAATAGCTAAGGGTGCAACAACCTGTTCTGACTGTACTGTACTAACTGATTGTGGAGACACTACAGGCTGTGCTGTAACTTTTTCTGCACAAATATTGCTTGTGGTAAGTACGATTGCACAAATTCCAACCGCTAACACTGATTTTATATATTTTAAAGTTCTCATTACATTAACCTCTTCTTTTTGACATTGTAACATGTTTTATTCAAAAAAATCAATTTGATAAACTATTAATTTTCTGATATATTATAAAATATGAAAGATTTAGAAGCTATTAACAGAGAGAGGGAAGGAAGGAATAATCTTTCTCAGTATAAAGATTTAATCGAGACCATATCAAAGGTTGAGTATAAAAAATTCTCAAATTTGGGTCTTATTGATTTGTCTGAAGTTATAAATCTTGCTAACTATACGGTTTATTATTTGGTAAACAACGGAAAAGTTCTTTATAATGAAGCGTATTTGATAAAAGCCATAAAATGGGCAATTAGAAATGAAATGCGCCGTCGCTACAAGTGGCACGTGATGAAAAACAGTGATACCCTTGAACAGGAAAAAGTTAAAGATGCTGTTTACAAGACAATTCTATCTATAGAAGAAATGGCTGAGGCTGAAAACCCTACAATAATTAAAGATACAGATAGAAATCCTGAAGAAAAAGCTGAAATTATTGAATTAAAGAATCGGATTTGTGAAGCGATGAAAAAACTTCCTCAAAGAGAACAAGATTTAATTGAAGCAAAATATTTCTATGATAAAAAACTCAAAGATATATCGGCAGAGTTTAATATTTCTCAGTCGAGAATTTCAAGAATTATACAAAACGGTTTGGATAAGATTAAAAAAGAATTATTAAAACAGGAACAATTAGATGCAAACAATATTTGAAAAATCAAACGGGGTTAGCGGTATCGGATTTGAAGGGAAATGTGAAGTTTTGGAATGTAAAATTCCTGAATCTTTATTGCGAAAATCTCCAATCGGCTTGCCACAATTAAGCGAATTAGAAGTAATGAGACACTACAAAGAACTTTCTGATAGAAATTTTTGTATTGAAAAAGGTTTTTATCCTCTTGGTTCTTGTACAATGAAGTATAACCCAAAAGTCAACGAACTTTTGGCTTCGTTAGAGGGGTTTGCCAATCTTCACCCGCTACAATCTGATGAAGATTCTCAAGGTGCATTGGAATTGATGTATAATTTGCAAGAAAAATTGAAATACATCACAGGAATGGATGCCGTTACTTTGCAACCTGCAGCCGGTGCTCATGGCGAATTGACCGGCATGATGATTATCAAAAAGTATTTTGAAGTAAAAGGTGAAACTAATAGAAAAAAAGTTATTATACCTGATTCTGCTCATGGTACAAATCCTGCAAGTGCCAAAATGTGTGGATTTGATATCATTGAAGTTAAATCAAATTCAAAAGGTCAGGTAGATATTGAAGCGTTAAAATTGTTACTTGATAACAGTGTTGCAGCAATAATGATGACAAATCCTAACACATTGGGAATTTTTGAAGAACAAGTGTTAGAGATTTCTGATTTAATGCATAAGAACGGTTCGTTACTATATTATGATGGAGCAAATTTTAATGCCATTATGGGATGGACAAATCCGGCATTAATGGGATTTGATGTTGTACATTTGAATTTGCACAAAACATTTGCAACTCCTCATGGAGGAGGCGGTCCCGGAGCCGGTCCGGTTGGGGTTGTTGAAAAATTGAAAGACTTTTTACCATCTCCGATTATTGTCAAAGAAGGAGATTTGTATAAAAGAGAATACAATCTTCCTCATACAATAGGAAAAGTTCGAGGTTTTTACGGCAATTTTGGAGTTTTAGTAAGAGCTTATGCCTACATTTTAATGATGGCTTCTAATTTAAAATTAGCAAGCGCAGATGCGGTGTTAAACGCTAATTACATAAAAGAAAAACTCAAAGGGGTCTATGAATTACCTTATGATGAGCCTTGTATGCACGAGTTTGTTCTCTCTGGAGAAAAACAACATCATCAAGGAGTCTCAACTCTTGGAATTGCAAAACGCTTGATGGATTCAAACTGCCATCCGCCAACAGTTTATTTTCCATTAATTGTCCACGAAGCAATTATGATTGAGCCAACTGAAAGTGAGTCAAAAGAGGTTTTAGATAACTTCATTGAAACAATGTTAAAAATTGCTCGTGAAATTGAAGAGAATCCTGAAGAAGTTTTAAAATCTCCTCAAACAACACCAATCAGGAAAGTTGATGAAACTTTGGCCGCAAGACAACCAAATTTGACATTCAAAGAATAATGATTTATAAATTGACAAAGACCTTTTAAAATTGTACAATGAGCACAGTTTAAGAGGTCTTTTGTTTTATAGGATGTGTGTTATGAAAATTTTAAGCCAAAATTATAGTGCTCCCGTCTTTGCATCAAAACAACCAAGCTACATAACAGAGACTAATAAATTTATGAACAAAGTTTATCTGGCAGAAGCTTCAACTGTCGGGCTTTGTGGTTTGGGGTTTCTTGCTTATCATGGTTATTCTAATAGTTTTAAGGTCAAATTGGCAAGAGATTTATCTAAAGAACTTGGAGAAAAAATTACAACAAAAAATTTAAAATCCATAATGTCAAAAAGCGAATTGTTAAAAGAATTGCCTAAACTTACTGAACAAAATTATGTTGCTTCAGAAAATAATATTAAAAATGGAATATTTTTAGCTGATTTACATTCTCATTCAAATTTCTCTGATGGACAGATTTCTGTTGAAAACCTGTTAAAACAAGCTGCTGAATATGGAAATAATCTTTCTAAACTAAACGGTAAGAAATTTATATTTGCTTTATCTGATCATGATGGTATTGACGGGGTTAAAGAAGCAATAAAAATTATAGCTAAAAATCCGGAAAAATATAAAAATATAAAATTTGTTCCGGCGGCAGAAGTAAGTTTTGTTCTTCCATGTCAAAAAAATAGTGTTCGTTATGAAAAATTTAAAGCAGATGTTCAAATGCCTGAAGTTCTTGTTTATGGAATAAATCCATTTTCAGAAAACTCAAAAAACTTTTTTGAAGGAATTCATAATTCCAGAAACATGCAAATTGATGATTCTATACGGGATTATTCTATGTTATCAACTTATCCCAGAAAAGAGTATGATAAATTTTTCAATCCTAAAAATAAAAAACTTTGCTTTTTAAATCAACATTGGAAAATTTGGAATTACGTACACACAAAATCTCGTGTAATTGAAATGGCTAAAGAACAAAATGTTAATCCAAATGATTTGTATGAAAAAATATTTAATGAAATGAAAACTAACAGAATGGAAATGACTCCTTCCGGATTAAATAATTATATAAAAAGTAAAAATATTCAGACTAATAGTAAAGAATTTAATGAAAGTTTAAAATGCAAATTGCTTAATAAAATTTTCCCACAAAAAATTGATAAAAATACTGTCAAAACAAATTATGAATTACAATTAAGCGATATTGCGAAATATGCAAAAAAAGAAAATTTAGTTATGGGATTTGCACACCCCGGATTTACTATGCAAAATTTCCTTCCAGAAAATCAATTGGAAAGAATGCAATATTTGATTAAACAGTGTAAAGGTAGATTAAAACTTGCAGAAAAATACCACCAAAAATATCCTATAGGCAAAGATATAGAAGCAGATGAATTAAAACAATACAATGCGATTTTGGATAAATTAGATTTAGTGTACCTTGGTGGCAGAGATAATCATTCAAAAAATTTCATATAATTTTTAAATGATTTCCACTTAATAATTTACGACAACAATCAAACTCTTAATTATACTGTTTTAGATTGATTTTTTAAGCTATAGTGATACTGCAACAAAGCAATTGCAAACAATAACGGCAAAAGAGATTCTCCACCTTCTTCAAAAATCTTACATACAAAGAATGTATGGTCAGAAAGTGCAACGCCTGTTGCTTTCATATAATTTGCAGGAAATCTGTCAACTATTTGAGTAACAATTGCAAATATAATAAAAGTTACTGTAGTCCAAGGTACAGCATTAAACTTTGCCAATCCGGTAATTAATTTTTTAGAACACTTACAAACAACCGCAATTAAAACAAGTAAAACTAAACTCATCAATAATCCTGCGATAACTTTTTCATATAGCGGATTGTTAGGATTGGTAAAAAATCTTGATTTTGTAATAACAGTATCATGAGAAGTTAGCCAATGTTGAATTCCAAGTTCTCTGAATAAGGCAGCTATCCACAAAAACATTAGACCACAAAATGTATTCCAATCCGGAGTTTTCCAAAAATCTTTAGCACAACAAGTTGCAACACCTGCAGCAAATCCATAGAATAAATATGTTGTTACCTCTGTAACGCCAACTTCTTCTATATCAAAAAAGCCAAATTTTAGGCTAAAAGCATAACTTGCAACATAATATACCAACATTGCAACTACTACAAAAATGCCTGCAAAATATGGTTTTAAAAATCTACTGTTTTTCATACTCTTTATTCCATCCATCTATTCTTAAATATCAATTGTCATAAATTTGTTTTTATAATCATTTATTGTATTCATAAGTTCTACAAATTCAGCATATTTAGCGGTATGTAAAGCTTTTGAAAGTTCAATTCCTGCAACAAACTCTATTAAATAGGATTCATCTCCTCTTGATAATATCTTTATCATACCACAATCCGCAAATACTTCCAGCAATGCTTCAACAACTTCTTCTGTAACTCCAAGAGCTGAAGCTGCTCTTATAAGAGAAAAATTACCTTCCAAATTATTACAGCTATACTTAATCATACTTGCAAAAGATTTCAAAATATTTTCTTCATCAGTTTTATAGTTTTGATAATTCATGTAGTGTAAAGTGGTTGCACAAACAGTTTGTTTCAAATTCGCTAAAACATCATCATTACAAGGGTAATCAAAAAACATTAAAACATCATTTTTACAAGCAGTTTGTCTGTTTACAATACACTCTGTAATATTCTTATAAGGTTTAAGAGCTTCCTTTATTCTCATATCTTCTGCAAAAACAGAAATACCCAGTTTCGAATTTTTAATATAATCATTTACTTGAGCAAGAATATTTGTTTTCTTTCTATGGTCATAAACTTTTATTCCGGAGTTTTCTTCTTCCTCCAACGCATCAGAATGAATATCTTTAAGAATTAATTGAATATCCGTCATGCCATTAAAAGTATTCAGTTGCGGTGCAAATGCAATATCAAGCTTATCTCCGGCAATAAGGGGAACATCACCTCTTGACCACCAAACACAATCCTTTTGTCCATTCGGAGTATCAATAATAAGCTTCAAGTGGTCTTTTGTTGAACCCATTAATTTTTTTTGTTTAAGAGTTAAATTTTTTATTGCAAAAGTAGGGCTTGGATTAGATGCTCCAAATGGTTCTAACTTATTAATTTCTTCTACAAGAGAAATATCAAGGTCGTTTATGTCAAGTTCCAAATCAATATCTAATGAAGGATTTAATTTTTGACCATTCAACATTTCGTCAATTGTTTTATTCAACGCTTTTTTAACAGTCTCAAAACTTGCTTTTTCTTCACTAAAAGCAAATCCTCCTGCAAGTTGGTGACCGCCAAAACCATCAAAATATTCTGAAATTGCTGACATAATTTCGTAAAGATTCAATTCCTTAACACCACGAGCTGAACATCTGTATTGTTTTGTTTCTTCTGAATAAGTCATTATAAAAGACGGTTTATAATATTTTTCAACAAACTTAGAAGCTACAATTCCGACAATTCCTACATGCCAATCTTTATTAAATAACACAACTGCATTATCACGCATGCCAGTTGCTTTCCATTGTTCATCAGCTTGTTCAAATGTTTCAGAACAAAGTTCTTGTCGAACTTTATTGAAATTTTCCAATGTAATAATTGCCATTTCAACTTCTTGTTTGTTTTCGGAAGTCATTAATTTTATTGCTGCATCAACAGTATCTAAACGTCCTGAAGCATTTACTCTTGGCGCAATCGTAAATGCGACTTGTTCAGAAGTTAATCCGTTTTCAAGATTTACACCGGCAACATCTAACATTCGTTTTAAACCGTAATGTTTTCCGAAAGCTATAAGTTCCAACCCCTTTGTTACAAAATACCGATTTTCTCCAATCAACGGAACTATATCGGCAATAGTACCAACTGTTACAAATGGTAAAATTTCATAACTGTATTCAAGCTTGTTGTAATGTTCAAGAACCCCTTGCGCCAGCTTGAAAGCAACCCCAACTCCGGCTAAAGAAGTAAGGTACTCAATTTGAGTTGCAGTAAGTTTTTCATCTAAAGCATTCATAGCTTTTGGGTTTATGATTGCATAGGCTTCCGGTAATTCATCCGGTGCTTCATGGTGGTCCGTGATAATAATATCTCGTCCAAAACTTTTAACAAATTTAACTTCTTCAATATTACTAATACCATTATCAACAGTAATAATCAGTTTAGGCTGTTTTTGACTCATTAATTTTATTAAAGCTTTATTGTTAAGTCCATGACCTTCTGTTTCTCGATTTGGAATATAAAAATCAACAACTCCGCCAAGATAACGAAAAGTTTTTAAAAGAACAGAAGTTGATGTCACTCCGTCTGCATCAAAATCACCATAAATTAAAATATTTTCTTTTCCATCAATAGCTTTAACGATTCTTTGCACTGATTTTTGCATGTCACAAAATGCATTTGGATGCATTAAAGTAATTTCAAGAGGATGC
>CAZHEI010000046.1:0-12399 GCA_964531425.1 uncultured Vampirovibrio sp.
ATTTTACAATAACAGGGAATTTGGGTACAAATACAATTGAGACTTTTGCTCTCCGGACTACGATATCTGATTTTCGATTAACAGAAAAACTCATTAATTGAGAATTTGCTATGTTTTTTCTTTTTTAATTTTGTTTTTGCTAAAATATAGTTATGAGTACAGTATTTGATAATTTTAGTTATGAATTAATTCACGTGGATTCTAAAACAGGAGCACGTGCAGGGGTTTTACACACTCCACATGGAGATATTAAAACTCCGATTTTTATGCCTGTTGGCACAAATTCTACCGTAAAACTTGTTACAAACAACAACCTTTATGATACAGGAGCCCAAATTATTTTATCAAACTCTTATCATTTGTATTTAAGAGCCGGTCATAAACTTATTGAAAAATTTGGTGGAATTCATGGCTGGATGAATTGGGATAAGCCTGTTTTAACGGATTCAGGCGGATTTCAAGTATTTTCACTGGCTCATTTAAGAAAAATTTCAGAAGAAGGCGTTGAGTTCCGTGACCCAAAAGATGGTAAAAAACATTTTATAAGTCCTGAAATCTCAATGGAAATTCAACAATCAATCGGAGCCGATATAATTATGGCATTTGATTGGTGTGCGCCATTTGGTTGTGATTACAATACTGCAAAAGAAGCAATGGAACGGACTCATCGATGGCTTGAAAGATGTATTAAAGCAAAAACTTCAACAACTCAAGCTTTGTTTCCAATTTGCCAAGGGGCATTTTTTGATGATTTGAGAAAAGAAAGTGCTGCTTTTGTTTCAAATATTCCTGCTGTTGGTTATGCAATAGGCGGATTAAGTGTTGGTGAAGACAAAGAAACTATGAATCACTTTGTAGAATTAACAGCACCACTTTTACCACACAACAAACCACGTTATTTAATGGGAGTTGGAACTCCGGAAGATTTATTAGACGGCATTAAGCGTGGAGTTGATATGTTTGACTGTGTGCTTCCTACAAGGAATGCAAGACACGGCTCATTCTTTACTCATGAAGGTAAAAAACAAATCAAAAATGCTCAATACTATGATGACCCACGTCCGTTAGACGAAAATTGTGATTGTTACTGTTGTAAAAACCATTCAAGAGCTTATTTGAGACATTTGTATAAATGTGGAGAAGGCACTGCTCAAGCATTAATGTCTATTCACAATATTAAATTCTTGATTGACTTTTCACAAAGAGCACGTGAAGCTATTTTAGAAGACCGATTTGAAGAGTTTTATAACGAAAATTATTCTAAATTATTTTCTTAAAAATTCTGTTTTTGCCGGTAAATTTTCAAGAATTTGCAATTTTGTATTTTGTGGAATTTTCACATATTCAAAAAGTTCTTCTAAAACTTTTTGAATTTCTGATTGAGATGAATGTAGAGTTAATTTAATTTTGTCAATTAATTTTCCATACATTGTTATTTGTCTATCTCCGACATAAGAATTTATTCTTGTGTTTAATCCATCTCCAAATTGACCTGATATTATAGTTGGTTCAATGCTTTCTAACTTACAACCTTCTTCCATTGCATCAACTAAATTACAACTTGCTGTGGATAGTTGAACATTATCTAAATCATTTGCAATTCCGCCATAAATAACAGCAGAAATTTCATCATCTTCACATCTGGTTTCTTTTTTTAGTTCATAAATTTTTTTACTGATAAAATCACTTATGGAATTATAATTGGTATCAAGTTCCGGTGCAGAATGTGCTCCAAATTTCACTGTTGGTGTAAAAAGAGTAAAGCCGACACAAGGTCCCAATCCGTTTATTGCTCTTGGTACATTATGTTTGTTGGTTGCACCATGTGTAATAGATAAGTCATGTCCTAAGCTACTACCAATTTCCAGACTTCTTCTTTTTAAAGCAGGGTAAACTTTGTTGGGTAAAAAATTAATTGTTGTTGTGACCATAGGATTCTCCTTTACACATGATTTAAAGTCTGTAAAAATAAAAATTGCTACTTTTGTAAATTTTATAGTCATTTATGTTATAATTTTTACAAAATAGAGGGGAAACAGAATGGAAAGATTTTATACAACAACTGCAATTGATTATGTAAACGGCGCTCCTCATATCGGACACGCTTATGAAAAAATACTTACAGATGTTATTTACAGACACTTTACTCAAAGATGTGAAGATACTTATTTTCTTACAGGAACAGATGAACATGGTATAAAAATTCAAAAAACATCTGCTGCACAAGGTATGACTCCAAAAGAACTTTGTGACATGAATGCACAAAAATTTAAAGATGGATGGAAAGCTCTTGATATTAATTACAGTCAGTTTATAAGAACTACTGATTCTGAACACGAACAAATTGTACAAAAGATTTTTGATAAACTTTTAAAACAAGGAGATATCTACAAACATTCTTATACAGGACTTTATTGTCAAGGCTGTGAAGCATTCTTGAGCGAAAAAGATTTGACAGAAGACGGACTTTGTCCTGACCACTTAAAAAAACCGGAAGTTGTAAGTGAAGAAAATTATTTCTTTAAGCTTACTAAATATAAAGATGCAATCATTAAACATATTAAAACTCATCCTGATTTCATCACTCCGGCCTTTAGAGCTAATGAAGTTTTGAATCAGCTTGAAAACATTGAAGATATTTCAGTTTCTCGTGCAAAAACTAATGTAAACTGGGGAATTCCGGTTTTGGGAGATGAAGACCAAGTTATTTATGTTTGGATTGATGCACTTTCAAATTATATTACTGCATTAGGTTATAATCCTGACGGTGAAAGTGATGAAAAATTCAAAAAATATTGGCCTGCTGATGTTCAAGTTATCGGTAAAGATATTTTGAAATTCCATAGTATTTATTGGCCGGCATTCTTGTTAGCATTAGATTTGCCCTTGCCAAAACATATTCTTGCACATGGTTGGATTACAATTGACCAAACTAAAATGTCAAAGTCTTTAGGCAATGTAATTTCTCCAACAAGCGTTTTGGAAGCTTTTAATCAAGAAATTCCGGATGCACTTCGTTATTACATGGCAACAGCAGCTCCATGTGGTAAAGATGGTAATTATTCCGATGATGATTTTAAAGAAAAAGTTAATGCACATCTTGCAAATTCAATGGGCAATTTGTTGAACAGAACTCTTTCAATGCTAGTTAAATATTTTGACGGAGATGTAAAACCTGAATTTAAAATTCAATCAGAGTTATTTGAAAAAGCTTTAGGAACAGTGAAAGCTGTTAAACATCATTTTGATTATTATGAAGTTCAAGAAGCAGCTCAAAAAATTATTGAACTTGTTGATATTACTAATAAATATGTCACTGATAATGCACCATGGACATTAGCTAAAGAAGGTCAAATGGATAAGTGCGGAGAAGTACTTACTACAGTTTTAGAAGTAATGTGCGTAATTTCATCATTGATTTATCCGTATTGTCCAAATATTGCAAAGGCTATGTCTGAGCAATTATCCTATGATTTAAACACAAAATTGGATGATATTACTTGTGATAACATTAAGGTTGGTCACTTGATTGACAAAGAAAACATTAAACCTGTTTTCTTAAGAATGGATAGCGAACTGGCTGATAAATCAAGTAAAAATTAAAGTAGGATAGAGAGGGAGTTCAAACATGGACACCCTCTTTTCCTTCAGGTTCTGTTTATAGGTAAGAATTATGAAAAATTTGAACAAAATACTTAATAACGATGGCGTAATAGCTTTTGTAACTGACACTGTTTGGGGTTTAGGCTGTTTGCCAACTAGTGAAAAAGCTGTAAAAAAAATTTATGATATTAAACACAGAGAAGCAAAAAAACCTTTGATTTTAATGTCAGATGACGTTTATCCATTATTTGATTATGTCAAACAACCAATGGAAAAAGAAGCACAAATTTTAATAAAAAAACATTTTCCTGGGGCATTAACTCTTGTTGTTGAAAAATCTGAAAATACTCCGGATTATATTACATCCGGCATGAATACTGTAGGAATCCGAGTTCCTGATAATGAAACCTTTGCAAATATTTGTAAATCAATAGATGGAAGAGTTTTAGCCACTACAAGTGCTAATCTTTCCGGAGAAGCTCCGGCTCTGAGTTATGAGGAAGCGGTTGCATATATAGGTGATAAGGTTGATTTTGTTGTTCCGTCATACGGATTCGAAGCTCAAGGGAGAGCTTCTACTGTAGCCGGATTTAAAGATGGAGAAGTTGTAATTTTTAGACAAGGAGAAGTTGAAATCTAAACTTCTGTTTCCACATGAGGATTTGAAATCTTTTCTCCAAAATGAGAATATGATTCAAGAGCTTTACCGATATGTACCGGTCTAATACTTTGTCCGTCTGAATTTTGTACTGTCGAAATGTACGTATAGCTCGGACTTGAATTGTATTGAGAAACTGCATTTTCTTCACAATACTGCATATATTCATCATAAGATACAGCATCATTACACATGAGACCCCAAATTTCTATGGAATCATCCAGTGTGTCATTAAATTCTTCTTCAACTAAATTATCAATGGTTGACTTATTTGTCTTAGATAGTTGAAAATTTTGCATATCAAGCATATTCATGCGTAGTTGGTTGATTGATGAAGTCATTATACATAGCCCTCTTATTTTTCATATAGATACAGTAAGTGATTATATCATTATAAACTCTGTTTTAAGAATCTCAATCGCTCTTGAGAATTAAAAAATAGCCTTAATCAATACATCCTCATGGATGATTTTTGTCTCATAAATTTTTAGTTTTTTAGAATTAGCTATTTTTTCTATTATATTTCCATCAAAACAGCTTTTACCAGAGTTATCATTTAAAATTTTTGGTGCAATAAATTGGTAAATTTCATCAATTAAATTTTCTTTCAAAAATGCACCGGCAAGAGTACCACCACATTCAACAAAAACCGAGCATATACCTTGCTTGTAGAGCTCTGCCAAAACCTCTTTCAAATCAAGTTTTCCATCCTTAAGAAGAGTATTTTCTCTTGTTGCAATATAAATTTTACCTTGCTTATAAATATTTGAATCTTTTGATGTGCGAGAATTTTTATCTAAAATACATTTAAATTTGTGTTCCATTGTCGGATTATCTGCAATAACTGTGTTAGAGCTGGTCAAAATGCAGTCAAATTCTTTCCGCATTTCATAAACTTCTTTTCTGGATTCTTCACCAGTAATCCACTTTGAATCTCCTGTTTTTGTTGCTATTTTACCGTCCATTGTTGTTGCAGTTTTTAAAACAACATAAGGAAGATGTTGAGTAATGTTTTTAATAAAAATACGATTCAAAAATTTGGCTTCTTCTTCCAAAACTCCTTCTATTACATCAATACCGGCTTTTTTGAGTTTTGATATTCCATCAACTTTTGGATTCGGGTCTCGCATTGCTATAACAACTTTTGCCAATTTGTGTTCTATAATCAAGTCTACGCACGGCGGAGTCTTGCCATAATGAGAACAAGGCTCTAAATTTACATACAATATTCCACCTTCTGCTTCATTATTTTGCAATTTCAGCAAAGCTTCACGTTCTGCGTGATTTTCTCCGTATTTTTTGTGGTAACCTTTTGATACCAGATTTTCGTCTTTATCTAAAACAACACAGCCAACCGTTGGATTTGGTGAAACATTTCCTTTTCCCATCAATGCCAACTCAAAACACATTCGCATATATTTTTCGTGTTCAAATTCAACCATAAACGCATTTTACCTCAAAAACAGAATCTACGCATACATTGCTTTTCATGCTATAATTTTCAGAGAAATGAGGTATTAAGAATGAAGGCTGTAGAATATTTTAATAATGGTTATTCTTGTTCAGAAAGTATGATTAAATGGGCAATTGAACAAGGTTTTGTTTCAGAAGAATTGTTACCGGTTGCAACATCTTTTTCAGCAGGCATGGGTTTAGGATGTTTGTGTGGTGCTGTTGCAGGTGCACAAATGATTTTAGGTAGTCTTTATGGGCGTGAAAATAAAACAGGAAATGAAGTTCTTGCAAGAGCAAAAGCAAAAGAACTTGTAAAAAGATTTACTGAAACTCACAAAGCTACTTGTTGCAGAGTTCTTACTCGAGGAATGGAAATGAGCTCACCTGAAAGAAAAGCTCACTGTACAAATATGGTTAATGATTGCCAAAAATTAGTTGAAGAATTAATTGAAGTAAAGGTTTTATAATGAACGGTTTAATGGTATTTCTAGGTGGTGGTTTAGGTGCACTTACCAGATATTTTTTATATTTGATTTTACCAAAGAATTGTTATTTACCATTTTGTACATTAATGGCAAATTTTCTTGGCTGTTTTATTGCAACAGCAGTTTTCACTTATTTCATATTAAAAAGTGATACAGATTCAATCTATAAACTCCTCTTGATAACCGGTTTTTGCGGTGGATTAAGCACGTTAAGTGCATTGTCAATTGAACTTACTGTTTACATACAAAGTGGAGAATATTTAAGAGCAGGAGCATATATCTTAACAAGTTTGTTAATTTGTACAATTTCGGTTATACTTGGAATAGCCTTGGTAAAAAAATATGTTTAACAGAAACACATTTAAAAAGAGAATACTATTTGTTGGAATTCCTGATATGGCATACATCGGGTTAGATGGATTGCTTATGGCAGGAGTTAATATAGTCGGGGTTATGGGTCCTAAGAAAGACCACAATATGTATTTTGATTTCAAAAATTTTGTGCTTTCAAGAAAATTAAACTATATTGATTATGATGAATTAGATGAACCACAGTTGATTCAAACTATTCAAGATCTTGATGTTGATGTAGCAGTTGTTTGTTCTTTCAATTATAAAATACCAAAAGTTCTGTTAAATTCTACAAAAGACGGCTTTATTAATGTTCACCCGTCAATGCTTCCAAAATATAGAGGCGGAAATCCGTATTCACGAGTTATTATGAATGGCGAAACGGAAACCGGAGTTACTATTCATTTTATGGATGAAAACTTTGATACCGGCGATATTATTGCACAAAAGCCTTATCATATTCATTCAAAAGCAACAATGGGAACTATTTTTAACGAATTAAATGTTCTTGGAATTGAGCTTTTGTTGCAAGTTTTACAAGCTTATGAAATCCAAGAGTTACCAAGGATTCCGCAACCTATAGGGGATTTTATTTCCGGAAAAGGGCTTGATAACAGAGATACTTATATTAATTACAATAAAACAGCAGAAGAAATCGAACGCTTTATTCGTGCATTAAATCCGTTTATTATTGCAAATACAACTTTTAGAGGGAATTTAATGCGAATTATGAAAGCAGAAGTCGCTTCTGATGCTTTTTGCATTCCTCATCCGGCTGGAACGGTTGCAAAAATTGAAGATGATAAATTTTTTGTAGCAACAGCAAAAGGACTTTTGGTTCCGACTGTTTTGCAGTTTGGAAGTTTCTTTATGGGAGATAGCAAAGATTTTATAAGAATTGTTAATCCAAAAATTGGCGAAGAATTTAGATAGAATGACACTCATCTAATTGGTAATCAGTTCAGAAAGGTGACCGGTAAAAGAAAAAATAAGTTGGTAATACAGCGGGATGTCACCCGCCCAAATGGTGTAAAAAAAATGGATAAATTATATTTTTTAACAGCAGGTGTTCCGCTTCGAGCAGGAACAAAAGGTTATCAAAAAGGGTTTGAAATCCATGATGAAATGGGTTTAGACGGGCTTGAATTGGAATTTGTTCATGGAGTAAGAATTTCTGATAAAAGTAGAGAAGCAGTCGTTGATGCAGTAAAAAATTCAGGAAAAATTATAACTGCACATGCTCCGTTTTATGTTAATTTAAATGCCCGTGAAGAAGAAAAAGTTGAAGCAAGTGCTCAAAGAATTATTGAAACGGCAATGGTTGCAAATGAATTGGGTGGTTATAGCATCACTTTTCACGCAGGATTTTATTTAAATCAAGATTCAGAATTAGTTTCTGAAAAAATTTGTAAACAAATGCAAATTATTACAGAGTCACTTCAAAATGCAGGAAATAAAATCTGGATAAGACCTGAAACTACAGGGAAAGCAACTCAGTGGGGAGACTTAGATGAAATTATAAGAATGTCTAAAGAATTTGAAACAGTTCTTCCTTGTGTTGATTTTTCTCATTTGCATGCAAGATATAACGGTTTTTGGAATACGTATGATGAATTTGCTTCTATTTTTGAAAAAATAGGGAACGAGCTTGGACAAATTGCTTTAGATAATTTTCACGCTCATATTGCAGGTATTGAATATACCGCAAAAGGTGAAAGAAAACATTTAAATCTGGAAGAATCAGATTTTAATTATAAAGACTTGTTGAAAGCATTTAAAGAGTTTGGTGTTAAGGGCGCAATTGTTTGTGAAAGTCCTAATATTGAAGACGATGCTAAACTTTTAAAAGATTATTACACATCTTTGTGATGAATAGAAAATAGAGGCAAAATTTTCATTCCGCCAATCATATAAAATGAACCGCAAATAATGTTTAATTTATCTGGCGTTAAATTTTGTCCGCTATATTTTTCATTTTTTACAGGACAAGCTGACTGCAATTCTTTATAAATACAGGCATTTGGATAATCAAATTCATTGAGATAAACTTCATCTCCTTCTCTAAAAAGAATGTTCATCATTTTTGCATAATCTTTTGTTTTTAAACACCCAAATATGAATCTACGTTCTTGATTTGGATAAAAATAATCTAAATTATCTCTCAAAGCTTTTATGCCATTTGGATTATGACTTGCATCAACAATAAGATTTTTTTCAGAAAAATATTCAAATCGACACGGATTTTTTACTTTCATTAAGCCTTGTTTGATTGTATTTTCATCAATATTTTTAAACAAATAATTTATTGCAGTAATAACAAGCGCAAGGTTTTCAATCTGATGTAAACCTTTTAAGGCAAGAACTTCTATAAAATCTTGTGGCACAAATGGAGATGTAAACAAAAGCATTGAATTAAGTTCATCAGCTTTATCTCTTATAGCTTCATACCCCATTGAAGTTATTACAGGACAATTTGGTTTGATAATTCCTGCTTTTTCAAATGCGATTTCATCTTTTGTTTTTCCAAGTCTATCTGTATGGTCTAAATCAATTTGTGTAATAATAGCACACAAATTCTCTTTAATAACATTCGTGGCGTCAAACCTACCGCCTAAACCCGTTTCTAGGATAACAATTTCGACATTGTTTCTTTGAAAATAAAGAAACATCATTGCTGTTAAGATTTCAAATTCAGTTAATTGAATATTTATCGCACTAATTTCTTCAAAAAGTGAAGTAAAATCGTTTTTGGAAATTTCTTGTCCGTTAATTTTTATTCGTTCGGTATATTCAAAGATATGAGGGCTTGTATAAAGTCCTGTTTTGTATCCGGCTTCTCTAAGAATGCTTTCAAGCATTGCACAAGTCGAACCTTTTCCATTTGTTCCTGCAACGTGAATACATTTTAAAGAATCTTGAGGATTTCCGAGTTTATCCAAAACGGAACGTATTCTATCAAGTCCAAGGTCAATATGGAACATACCACGTGATGTTAGTTTTTTTATTGTGTCATTATAATTCATATTTTAAGCTTCTGAATCGGCAGGAAGAGCATTTTTAGGAATATATTCTTCAATTTCCTCCTGAGGAAGATTAATTGGCAAACGGAATCCGAAAGTAGAACCTTCGCCTTCTTTAGATTGAACAAAAACTTGTCCGTGATGATGTTTTTCGATAGTAACTTTCACCAAATGCAATCCCAAACCTGTTCCTTTAACAGTATGAGTTGCATTTTCAACACGGAAAAATCTATCAAATATTTTCTTTTGATATTGTTCCGGAATACCCATTCCTTGGTCTTCTACGCTAACCTCTACATACTCACCATCACGAGAGCGTTCAACTCGGATTTTGATTCGCTTTCCATCAGGAGAATACTTAATAGCATTTGAAACAATATTCATCAATGCACGAGAAATACTGTCTACATTCAAATAAATTTCCGGTAAATCAGGCTCTTTCATAATAGAAATTGTCAAATCATGTTCTTTAGCAAGAACTTGAACTTGATTTACACAATCTTCAACAATTTCCATAATATTTTGTTTAGATTTTTCAAGTCGAATATTTTGAGATTCGTAACGAGAAAAGTCTAAAATATCATTAACCATTCTGTTTAATCTGATAATTTCTTGATTCATAACTCCAATAAATTCTCTTTGAGTATTAAAATCAAAATCATTACCAAAATTATAAAGTGTATCAATATAACTCCTTAAAACGGTAACAGGAGTCCTTAATTCGTGAGAAACATTTGAAATGAAATGTGAACGCAATTGATCCATTTCAACATCTTTTGTTACATCAATCAAGACAATAATATAACCAACATAAGAATTTGAGCGAGTAAACATTGGTGAAATCAAACATTTAATAATACGCTTGTCAATTTCAATGTTAAACGGAACCGGCTGTCCGTCATCTTCCAGCGGTGTATCCTTAAATTCAGCAATTTTTTCAGAAAAACAAAATTCTCCGCTTGTATCACAGAACTGTTGAATTTGAGTTCCAATAATATCGTCTTCATTGACTTCAAGAAGTTTTTTAGCGTGGTTATTTACCATAATAACTTTATCGTGATTATCACAAACAACAACTCCGTTTACAATGCTCATTAAAACTGATTCCAGTTTGTTACGCTCAAAAGTAAGACTTTCAATTGTTTGTTCATTGTAACGGCTTAATTTTTCAGACATATCATTGAATGCATCATAAAGTTCTTTGACTTCTTTATCAACATTCTTGTCATCAAGTTTATAACCGAATTCTCCTGAAGAAATTTTCTTAACTCCTTGGTAAAGCTTGCGAAGTTCAGAAGTTATTATTGAAGAATTCATATAAATAATTCCGGCAATAACAAGCCATGCAAGCAAGAAGACGATTGCAATAGAAACTTTTGAAGTCGCAGAAATATTATCCATAATCGTTCCGGATAGACCAACTGTTACAGACCCAACATTTATTGATTCTGCAAGATTCTTGACTATCATTGGAGAACTCACTGTAATACGAGCTTTTTCTGCTTGTTCAGGATAATCATCTTTGCTTGAATAAATAACTTTTGATTTGTTATCTTTAAATATAATAAAAGCAATATCATCATTGCTTTTTAATATTGATACGGAATTTGAACGCAAAGTATCATATTTTGCAAGCTGTGGAACTTCTTTTGTAAGTTCAACTCCTTCAATAGCAAGTGTTTTAGATAGAACTTGCCCGAAATTTTTGTAAGCACTGTTCATATTTTTATCAATGCTGTAGACGGCAAAACCGGCAGTACAAAGTATAAACGCAGTACTAACAGCCAAACCTGCCAATATTAATCTTGTTTGTGCGGTCATACCTTTCTTGGTTTCTTTTACGCTTTTAGTTGGAGTTTCCGGCTCCATTTCTGCCCCCTCTGAAAAATTTCTATGCCAAAATTATAGCATGTAAAAATTTTAGTATCAATATTGAGTTTGTAGCATTCCTGTTTTTTAAATGGATAATTGAAAGTGGAAAATGGGAAATTGATACAGAGTTTTTCAAGAGAAAGGCTGGATTCCCAAGCCTTCGGCTTGAGAATGACAACAAGTGAAATTCCCCGACTCACGACTCACGATTCACGAACCACGAAAAAACGTAAAAACTTGGTCACCTGATCACCTAGTCACTTGGTCACTTTACTATTCACAAGAAAATCTACATTCACAGCAACTTTCTATCTCAATTCAGATGTACAATTTGGACATCTTGTTGCTTTTATAGGAATACAAGAATAACAATACGGGCATTCCTTTGTGGTAGCTTCTGCTTCAACAACTTCTTCTTTGCAAACTTTATCTTTTAAAGTATTAATAGCTTTTATAATGGCAAATATTGCACAAGCTACTATTAAAAAACTAATAACGGTGTTAATAAAAGAACCGTAATTAAGAGTAACAGCTCCGGCTGATTTTGCAGCTTCTAATGAGGGATAAGTAACATCTTGTGGCGAAATTTGCCAATAAAGATTTGTAAAATCAACACGTCCTAAAAGCATACCAATTGGTGGCATAATAACATCATTAACCATTGAATCAACAATACTCTTGAAAGATGCACCAATAATTATACCGACAGCCATGTCTAACACATTTCCACGCAAAATAAAGTCTTTTAATTCCTTAGCAAGATTTTTGAACATAATAAACTCCTTTTTTATGCGCTTGATTGTAGCATAAATTTTTTCATTCGTCATTATCTTGCGATTTTATTTGCGGGCAAAATATACCGACTTTACACCAAAACATGTTCATGACAAAATGAAAGAAACTGGAAACAGTATAAATCGTAGTAGTATTAATATAAAAAGGAAAAAGAAAATGG
>CAZHEI010000047.1:0-12275 GCA_964531425.1 uncultured Vampirovibrio sp.
AGCAAAGCTTTCTTCTAGAAGTTGTTCAAATTCGTCTAATACTTGTGTCATTTTTTATTCCTTTCTTTGTAAATTATTGTACTATTCCACCGTATTTTTTTAGTTTTTATTACTGGTTTTTATGTTAAGTCTACTTGAAAAATACTAAATTGTTGTAAAGGCTTTTATTCCTTTCTTTGTAAATTGTTTATTCTAGTTTTTATTACTTGCTTTTGGATATTGAGTTCTTGTTTTGTCAATATCCTGTATACTGCGGTTCACGACTCACGAGTCACGATTCACGAAATCAATTACTTTATCTATTACATTCTGTGGAGTTGATGCACCGGCTGTAATTCCGATATTTTTAGCTCCTTTTATTAATTCCTTGTCTAATTCTTTATCATTTTCAATATGAATTGTTTTAGTTATATTTTTCAAAATTTCTGCCAAATGTGTTGTATTTGCGCTCTTTTTTGAACCCACAACAATCATTAAATCACTATTTTTTGCCATTTCTTTTGCTTCAGCTTGTCTCATAGCTGTTGATTGGCAAATTGTATTATAAATCAAGACTTCTTTAGCTATAGAGTTTAAATAATTTACAACCAAATTCAAAGATGAAAGCATTTGAGTAGTTTGAACAACCACCCCAACTCTTTTGTGTGCTTTAATCTCTGATTCAAATGATTTTAACTCTTCTACCGTAGTTGCAACAACAACTTTATCCGAGAATTGCTCCGCATTTGCTTTAATTGCAATAACTTCCGGATGATTAGGCTTCCCAACGATTACAACGTAATAATCATTTTTAGCTAGTTCAATAGCTCGTTGTTGAACCTTTTTAACGTCAAGACAAGTTAAATCAACAACTTCAAAACCAGCTTTTTCCAGTCTTTCAAAAACTTCCGGAGCTTCTCCGTGACTTCTTACAACACAGATTGAGTTTTCAACCTTGTCAGGAATTTCGTAAATTGTTTTAATTCCCAACAAATCAAGCTCCTTAATCACATCCATGTTGTGAATAAGTTCTCCTAGAACATAAATATTTTTATCAGGATTTTCTGCTTTTAATTTTTTAGCAGTTTCAACGGCTCTTTTTACTCCGTAACAAAACCCTGCAAATTTGGCTAGTTGTATATTCTGGCTATTCAATAGCTGTGTATTTCGCTTTCTAATGAACTAGAGGGAAATCCCTCAGTAACTATATTTAATTATAAACACGTTTATTTGTAAAGTTAGCAATTAAAATCTTGAAAAAACTGTTTCAATATTTTTCAAATAACTTTGCATATCAAAACATTCTTCCAACTCTTCTGATGAAAGGATTCTATCTATTTCAAGACTTTTTCTAAAATCAATTCCGTTTAATGCATCCAAAGCTCTTTGTTGAACGATTTTGTATGCTTCTTCTCTTGTTAAACCTTTTTCAACAAGCTTTAACAGCACTTTTTGTGAAAAAACTACTCCGCCGTAAAGATTTGTATTCTTAAGCATATTATCTTCATGAACGACAAGATTTTCCATAACATTTTTAAATCTTGCAAGCATAAAATCAACTAGAATTAATGAATCCGGAAAAATTATTCTTTCCGCAGAGCTGTGAGAAATATCTCTTTCATGCCAGAGATTCATATTTTCAAATGCTGTTAGCATGTTTGAACGAACAACACGTGCTAAACCGCAAAGATTTTCGCATAACACAGGATTCTTTTTGTGGGGCATTGCAGACGAACCCTTTTGACTTTTTCCAAATCCTTCTTCAACCTCTCTTACTTCTGTTTTTTGAAGATGTCGGATTTCGGTCGCAAATTGTTCAATTAATCCTGCTATAACAGCCAACTCAGACATAAATTTTGCGTGTCTGTCACGAGAAATAATTTGTGTTGAAATTTTAGCAGGTTTCAATCCTAATTCTGCACAAGTTAATTCTTCAATGTCAGTCGGCAAGTTAGAATATGTTCCAACCGGACCTGAAATTTGCCCTACGGAAATTTCTTCAAGAGCATTCTCAAAGCTGTTTTTTGCACGTTCTAAAGAATCCAACCAGTTTAAAAGTTTAAAACCAAATGTCATAACTTCCGCATGAACTCCGTGTGAACGACCTATGCATACTGTATTTTTATGTTTTATTGCAAGAGATTTAATAACAGTAATCAACTCTTGCAAATCTTCAAGAATAATTTTTGAAGAATCTTTGATTTGAAGTGCAAATGCAGTATCAATAACATCCGAACTTGTTAAACCCATGTGAATATATTTTGCATTCTCTGCACCAACAGATTCATTGATAGCAGTTAAAAATGCAATCACATCATGACGAACTTCTAATTCAATCTCATTAATTCTTTCAACAGTAAAAGTTGCTTTTTCCTTTATTTGCCTAACTGCTTCCATCGGAATATGCCCAAGTCTTGCATAAGCTTGACACACAGCAAGTTCGACCTTGAGGTAATAATCAAATTTAACCTCTAATTCCCATATTTTTTTAATTTTTTCTCTTGAATATCTCTCTATCATAGGATTATTATACTACAAAATCATACGATATCAGAATAATTTTAGGACTAGACTGATTACAAGAATAATATTTTTGATAGCTTTTATGTTAAATTACAACACCATATATAAGCCAACAGCGATTATTGCAAAGATTAATGAAGTTATTGCAAATTCTTTAACAATTCTTGTTTCTGAATGTCCGCAAAGTTCAAAATGATGATGAATTGGAGACATTTTAAAGATTCTTTTTCCGGTTAGTTTAAAGCTTGTTACTTGCAAAATTACAGACAAAGTTTCTGCAACAATTACACCTCCAAAAATCGCAAGAAGAAGTTCACATCTGCCTAATATTGCTAATGTTCCAAGCAGCCCCCCCAGTGCAAGAGAGCCTGTATCTCCCATAAACACCTGTGCTTTTGGCTTATTGTATCTCAAAAATCCAATAGAAGCACCAATTGCAGAAGCACATACTATTGCAACAACACTATGTCCGCTCAAATAAGAAATAATGCCACAAGCTAAAAATGCAGGGATTCCAACAGATGCTGCTAATCCGTCCAATCCATCAGTTAAATTATAAGCATTTGAAGCTCCTGTTACCACAAAAACCGCTAAAATCGGATAAAATAATCCAATATCAAAACTTTTTGAGCCCAATGTTATGATTGTTCCATAAGTTTGCATTGCATACAAAGTCGGAATTAGAGCAATTAAGATTTGTCTTAAAAGTTTTCCACGAGGACTTAATCCTCTGTTTTCGTGTCCTTTAATTTTCAAGTAATCATCTTGAAATCCGGCAAGAGTCATAAAGAAAAGGGTAATCAAAATAATTAATGCGGTTGTATCCATTTTTTCTGCCATAAAAAGAGTTATAACAGAAGAAATAATTATTGCCAAAATAATAAAAACTCCACCGGTCGTCGGTGTTCCGGCTTTTTGCGCATGAGCTTCCGGAGCTACATCAAGAATGTATTGTCCAATAGTTTTTTTCTTCAAAAAATCTATGTATGGAACTCCAAAAAGCAAGCATAAAACCATACTTATCAATACTGCAACTGCCATCATTATCATAGAGATTTCTCCTTCTTTTTACGCTTGTTAAATAGCTAAGAGCACTACTTAACAAGTCAATTTTACCGCAAAAAGGAAGAAATAGGCAATATATTTTAAGCTACACTTGCTAAAAGCATATTAATTTCAGAAATCAAATCTTCGTTTTGAGTTTTAACAGCGTTAACCATAGCTTTTTTTAGTAATGATTTTGCTTTATTAGGGCTATTGAATTGAATCATTAATTCAGCGGCTGATTTATAATTTGTGGCAATTTCTTCAAGCGCATTTGTTTTTTCGTAATTCTTAACTGCTTCTGCATAATATTTTAAGGCTTTGTCATTTTTACGGAATTGTACACAAGCATCAGCTGTATTTGAGAGTACATAACCTTTCATATTATCATCAGTAGTTTGTTCTACAAGCTTGCGTGCTACATCGTAGTATTCAAAGGCATTTTCATCATATTTATCTGTAAAAATATTTGCAACACGAGTCAAAGAATCAGATTGTCCTATTAAATCATCAGATTTTCCTGCATAAGAAATTGATGTGATGTAGTGCTCTAATGCCGGTTCAACTTGATTAACATCATCATAGATTTGTGCCATTGAATAATGAGCTCTTGATTTTACGTTAGTGTCCGTTGTGTATTGCAAAGATTTATTGTAACTATTCAAAGCTTGTACAACAAAATCGTTATCATCGTAAATTTTCCCGATTTCTAAACAAATTCTTGATTGAGTTTCTGTATCTTTTAATTCTCCTGCACGATTAAAAGCTTCTTTAAAAATAGCCATTGCTTTTTGTGGGTTATTGGAAAAAGCATGTTTTTTAGCTTCCACAAACAAAGATTTTAATCTTGTATCTTGCGGAACAATTGTAATATTCGGTTTGTTAGAAATAATCTTTTCTGCTTGAACAAATTCTTCTTCCAAATCCTTAGGAGAATACTCTTCAAGTTCAATCACTTCTTCTTTTTGTTCAGCAACAGGAATTTCTCTTTGTTCTTGAGAAACTTCCGGTGCTTCAGTTTTAACTTCCGGTTGAGATTGTTTTTTAGGAGTTTCATCCGGAAATTTTACCAAAAAGTTTGGATTAATTTCTTCTTCATTATAGCTATAATTGATTCTTTGTAAAAATAATGCATCAAGCCAATTTTGTACAACTTTTGAATCTTTATTCAAAGTTTCTGAAATATATCTGTCTAATAATGAAGCTGCAATTTTTAAATTGCTTTGTATCAAGTTGACTTGTGGTTTTGGTTCTCTAACTTGTTGTTCAACTATTTGTAAATAACGATTTACTTCCTCTTCTATTTCAGGAGGAGTTGCTATCGCTTTAATTGTATTTCTAAAATCTTTTAGTATTTGAGCAATGTTGACTTTATTGCTTCTTTTTGAGCTTTCCGGTCTTTGTGAAACCGGTGCTTGTGGTTGTTGCGGAATAGCTTGATAGCCGGTTTGAGCTTGAATTGATTGATATTGTTGAGGATTAACCTGATGAACAGGCATTGGATTCCCCATTCTCATTGGAGGTGGGGTATGAACAGGATAAACTTGTCTTTGCGGATAAGGGTTTTGTGCCGGAGAATTTACCGCATCACGAGGAGACATTTGTGCTTGTTGAACTTGTTCAGCACGACCACGGGCAATAGTTTGTTGATTTTGCCCTTGCTGTTGACGCTCTTGACCGTTGGAGTTGTGACCGTCTTTGTCAGCTCCTTCATTTCCTGCGTTATAATTCCCTGTACCTCTTTGCGGATATGGTCTAGGGCGTACTGAATTCATTGTGTTAAACAAGTTTTTACCGTCCTTCCTTAAGTAATATCGGCATTTCCAAATGATTTTTTAGCTGTATTGTAAAATATCATTCATTTGGATGATATTTATTTAAGGATGGTTTTAAAAAAGTCAGCAAAAACAGAGGCGGAAAAATTTTTTAAATTTTTCCGCCTCTACCTAAATACTTTTTACCCTTGTAAATTGACCTTCAAAACTTCATAAATGTCCATTTTATTTGCTTTTCCACGAATTTGAACGTCAGAAATCCGAATAACATCAACAAATCCTTTTACAGATTCATAAGTTGTAGGGCTAATCAACATTTTTGTTTTATATGTTTTATTATAACTTTCTAATCTGCTTGCAAGGTTTACAGTATCTCCAATAACGGTATATTCCATTCGATTTATTGAACCAATGTTCCCGACAAAGACTTCTCCGGTATTTATACCTATGCCGATTTCTATTTTAGGCTTGCCTTCTTGAGCCCATTTCTTTTGTAATTCTTTAACTTTTTGAAGCATTGCATACGCACATTTAACAGCATTACCGGCATGATTTTTGTCTTGAATAGGTTCTCCAAAAATAGCCATTACGGCATCCCCGATAAATTTATTAATAACTCCATTATATTTAGTAATTATCGGTTCTATTTCTGTGAAATACTCATTTAAAATTTCAGAAACCTGCTGGGCAGACATTTGTTCACTCATCGAAGTAAAACCACGAATATCTGCGAATAGAACTGTCACAACAGATTTTTTACCACCAAGTCCAAGGTTGTCAATATTACGAATAACATTTTTCATAACATCTTGTGACATATATTTGCCCATTGCAGATTTAACTTTTTCTTTGCTTTTGTTTTCAAGTACGAATTTGTGAGTATATGCCAAAATTGTAGTTAAAATAAACATAACAATAGGAGTGATAACATTTACTACAACTCCAAAATAAAAACAAGTTGTTGCAAAAATTAAGTATCCAAGAATAATTAAAAGAGTGCTTGTGATTGATTTATAAAGAGTTGAAACTCGGATAAAACCATACACAAATAACATTCCTAGCAATGTTAAAAATATATTTACACTTTGAGGAATAATTTTCAAAAAGTCATTGTGTAAAATGTTATCAATTGCGCATGCTTGAATATCAACACCGGCATGAATTATTGCAACAGGGGTATTTTTATTATCATTTAAACCGGTTCCTGCCGGTACATTTGCGCCTACTATTACGATTTTATTATTAAATATTTCCGGAGCTAATAGTGGCTGTTTCCCATTTTTTAAAGCATCATAAGAATCCATTACATCCACTGCGGAATAATTTTTATGTGAATAAGTTCCATAGAGTTTATAAAATTTAATTGGTGATATTGATTGATATTGGTTTTTATTTAGTTTTACTTTGTATCTTAATTCAGGAAATTCCATTGAAGTATCTGTAACAATTGTTTTTGGATAGTTATTGGCGATTAAGAAAGTTTTTAAAGCTAAAGACGGATAAATTCCATTATTATATTTCAAAAAGTATTCATGATTTCGATAAATTTCATCAACTGAATATCTGCTCAAATTCCCATCAATACTTCCGGGAAGCATAGAAACAGAACCGGCATGTTTTACAGAATCCATATATGGTTTTGGAAATAACATCATGCTTTCGTATAACAAAGGTCTTTTTGATGTTTTATCCAAAACTTCTATTTGATATTTTGTAAAATCTTTATCATATTTTTCTCCGAATTTTGGATTTTCCCATGGTTGAAGACTTGGCATAAATCCTTCAATAAGATTATCAAATTTGCTAAGTGTAGTGAAATATTTTTTATCTGAATTGGGATTATCTTTATCAAGTGTTACTAAAATTGAGTCATGTACAATAACTTTTGGCTTTGCGTAATGAAAATATTCAAATATTTTGCAGTACATTTCTCGTTTCCATGGCCAACGATATTTTTCAACTGTTTTCGCATCAATTACTACAAGAACGATATCATCACTTCCGTATATTTTTTTATAATTATCAAATGGCAATTTATTTGTAAGAACATGCTTTGTCATAAAATCGTAAGCTTTTGGTTCCGCAAGATTATATGTTACAAATGCGACAAAAATAAAAATTAATGCGATAATAATAGCTGTGAAAGCTTGTTTAATCTTAGTCACTTAATCACCTATTAACTTAATTACTACAATACTTCTTTATGATATAATATTATGAGGGAAAAGGATACATACAAATGAGTGAAAATTACATTAGTACAATAGCAAATGAAAAGATATATCCGATAATCAGATGCAAAGATGCTCAAGAAACAATTGATATAGCAATGGCTCTGGTTGAAGGCGGAGTAAAAGTTTTAGAAATTAATGTTGAAAATCCTTCGATTTATGGTGCAATAAATGAAGTTTCTAAACATACAACAGTTTGCGCAGGAGGAATAATTACTTCCACACAAGCAGATTATGCGTTTCAAAATGGTGCAAAACTTTTTGCATCTCCGATTTTTCACATGAATCTGGTTAAGATTTCTAAAAACTTGCGAATTCCATTTATTGCAGGAACAACAACCGCAAATGAAGCGTACAATGCTTGGAAATCAAGAATTCCATTGATAAAAATATTTCCTGCTCATGCAATGGGAGGTGCTCAATATATAGAAAATATCTTAAGACAAATGCCATTCTTGAATTTAATGCCAATGGGGAATATAAAATTAGCAGATGTTGTTTCATACTTGAATGCCGGTGCAACTGCGGTTGGGGTCGGAAGAGATTTCTATCAAGGTTTTACACCACGTGAGATAACAAAACGAACTAAAGAAATCTTGAATGAAGTTAAGGATTTTTCTGAATGGAACAAAAAATAGATATTGCTATCATTGGTGAGTGTTTGATTGAGCTTTCTGCTAATGGTTCTTTGGCTGATACGTCAACTCTCAACAAATATTTTGGCGGAGATACTGTTACTACAGCGGTTGCAGTTGCTCGTTTGGGTGGAAATGTTACATATTTAACCAAAGTCGGAAATGATGGTTTTAGTGAATTTATTATATCTTCTTTGCAAAAAGAAAATATTGATACTTCTTTAATCAAAACTAATGATGAACAAAATGGGATGTATATTGTTTCTCATACCCTTGATAATAAAGAAGTTCTGTATTACAAAAGAAAAACCGCTGCAACGAAATTGTCTATAGAAGATTTTTCGGAAGAAAGTATAAAAAAACTTAAGCTTATTTATTCAACCGGAGTTGTCCAATCTCTTTCCGCAAGCTCACGAGAGCTGGTCAGAGAATCTTTTAGAATTGCAAAAGAAAATGATGTAATGACAGCTTATGATCCTAATTACACATCTTGTTTCATGAATTCAGATGATACAAAAGAATATTTTGAAGAAATCATTGATTTTACGGATGTTATATTTTTGAGTTTAAAAAATGATGCAGTAAAGCTTTATGATATCGAATCAATGGATAAAGTTATGCATTATATGTGGGATAGAGGGGTAAAAATTGTTGTAATAAAATCTCACATTGATAACGGATACTATACCGGCTATAATGGCGATATTAGTTTTACTGAGTTTTATAATACACAAAAGGCAATTGATACAACAGCTTCCGGAGATGTATTTAATGGTGGATTTTTATATGCACTAACAAACGGATATGCACCGGCAGATGCGGCTAAGTTTGCTTCTATTGTTTCAGGGCTTCAAACTCAAAATTACGGAGCTATTCAATCAATTCCTTATAAAGAAACCGTAATGGAGAATGTTTAATGACGAAATATGTCATTTCCGGATATATTGGTTTTGATAACTTTGGAGATGAAGCTATTGCAAAAGTTTTGACTTCATATCTCAAAGAAAAAAATGCAGAAAAGATTACTGTTTTATCTTCAAATCCGACAAAAACGATAAAACTCTATGATGTGGATTCTGTAAACTATTTGAATTTTTTTACACCGATATTAGAATCTGACATCTTGATTTCAGGCGGAGGAAGCCTTCTACAGGATGTTACAAGTTTAAAAAGTTTAATTTATTATCTGGCTGTAATTGTAACAGCACTTGTTTTTAATAAAAAAGTAATAATTTTTGCACAAGGATTTACTCCATTTAGAACAAAAATAGGGAAGTTTTTTACAAAATTTGTTCTAAAATACTGTGACAAAATTTATGTTAGAGATTCTAAATCACAAGAAATACTAAAAAAAATGAATCTTAACTCTGAACTCGTTGCAGATCCGGTTTTTGGAATAGAAACTCCTTCAACAGAATATCATCACGGAGTTGGTGTGCAATTGCGAAGTTTTCATACATTAACAGATTCTTTTTTAGAAAAACTTTCGGAAGAAATTTCAAACCGGTTTCCTGATGAAAAAATCAAATTGTTTTCTTTGCAAGATTCTTTGGATTTACAAGTTTTAGAAAAATTCTCAGGAATGTTGTCTTTAAAAGGTATTAAAACAGAAATTTATAAGAACTTATCTGTTGAAGATGGGATTAAAGAATTATCGACACTAGAGTATTTGATTGGAATGAGATTTCATGCAGATTTAGTGGCAACAAAAGCCGGTGTAAAAGTCTTAGGTATCAATTATGATATAAAAGTTCTTAATTTAGCGAAGAATATCGGGTTCCCAATTATTGGATTGAGTGAAGAATCTTTTCAAAATGAATTTGATGAATTGATGAGTTTAGATGTTAATAACTATAAAATACCGGAATTTAAATTTCCAGAATTAAATTAATTATTATTCCATTCGGATTCTATTTTCTTAATTTGAGTGTATATTTTTGTATTTGCAGGAGTTTGAATTCCAAATTTTTCTCCGAGTTTAATTATTTCTCCCGCAAAAATATCAATTTCTGTTTTTCTTTTTGCAATAATATCTTGGTACATAGAAGTTTTTCCATCATCTGCTACAAGATTTGCTGATTCAAAAACTTTTTCTTCATAATTTTCAAGATTTTTTACTCCATAAGCACCTGCAATTTCTTTTACTTCTTTAATTAAACTTTTAGCAAGCGGAAAATATTCATCCATTTGTCGCAATTCTCCTACGGTTTTGCAATAGAGTGCGGAAGGTTGATTTAAAATTATATTAACACCTAATTTTAGCCATTGTGAATAAATGATATCGTTGGCTATTTCATAATCAATATTTGATTTTTGGAAAAATTTTTCTAAATCAAAATTTTGTTCAAAAACTATTTTCCCAATTCCGTCCTGTGTCACATTATTTTCAACTTTCATTGCACTATGACCAATAAAATATGAACGCAAAACTTTTGTTTGAGGATAGAAATTTGAAATTTTTTCTTCGCTGGAAATCCCATTTATTAAAGAAATAATAATAGTTTTAGATGTAACAAAATTTTTAATATAACTAATTGCAGAATCCAAGCCGGTTGATTTTGTTGAAATAATTATTAAATCAGGATTCCATTTTTCATCGGGCTGAATATAGTCTAAGTCAATGTTTTTACCGTTTAAAGTTGGTATATTTTTCTTATATTTTTCTATTCTATCTGAATCTGCAAGAATCTTTAATTCACAAACATCTTTAAGTTTGTTTGCATAAGTTAAACCTAAAGCACCTAATCCGCAGATAATAACTTTTTCGATTTCCATAAGTTGTCTCTATAAAAATGGCGGCGGGTTTTCAACCCGCCGCCATTTTTTAATTAAATCTATACACTAACTTTCATTGTATTAGCAATGATTTCATTAAAGCTGTCAGCTTTTAAGCTTGCTCCACCAACTAAAGCTCCATCAATGTCAGATTGTGACATTTGTTCTTCAATTGTTGAAGGTTTTACAGATCCGCCGTAAAGGATTCTGATTGAATCTCCGGCAGAAGTTGATGACACTTCTTTAACAACATTTCTAATCATAGCGATTACTCTGTTAGCTTCTGTGCTATCACAAGTTTTTCCTGTACCGATTGCCCAAATTGGTTCGTAAGCAATAACTGATTTAGCAACTTCTTCTTCGCTTAAACCATTTAATGCTGCTCTGATTTGAGTAGCAATGTGTTCATCAGTAACACCGGATTCTCTTTGCTCAAGAGTTTCACCACAACAAATAATAGGAATCAATCCGCCTGCTAAGATAGCCTTAGCTTTTTTGTTAATCATTTCATCTGTTTCAGAGAAGTATTGTCTTCTTTCAGAGTGTCCGATGATTACGTAAGAACAGCCCGCATCTTTTAACATTTCAACAGAAATTTCTCCGGTGTATGCGCCTGATGATTCCCAGTGACAATTTTGACCGGCAATAGCAATTTTATCGCAACCGCAACCGCAATCACATTTAACAGAGTTAACTACTGATAAAGATGTGAAAACAGGTGCTACAACAACTGTAGGAAGTTGTTGAGCTGTAAAATCTTTTGTAAAACTTTTTATTCCTTCAAACAATGCTTTTGCATCATCTTGAAGTAAATTCATTTTCCAGTTTCCTGCAATAATTGGTTTTCTTGACATGATTTTTTCTCCTTCTTTATTACATAAAAATCGTAAAGCAAACAAGAGGTAAAATCAATAATATTTATTACTGTAACAGTAAAAGTAAGAAATCTAATCAAAGCAAAAAGAGAAAATTTCTATTTGGCTCTTAGAAAAATTATTATCTTGATTTTTTCTTATGGACTTGGTAGTATAAGTTGTAGCACAGTTAACGCTGTGGGACTATGGCACTCTGCCGACGAGGAGGATTGAGTATCTTCCGAGGAGAGGTAGGTAGCAGCCACGCGGCGAGCGATAAGGCAAGCCGAGTGAGCAAAGCGAACGAGGTGGAGTCGAGAAAAACGGTGTCGTATTTGCGACGGCAAATACGAGCAGGTTTTTCGAGCGGAGCCGTTATAACAAGAATTCTGAAAATTAAATACAACGCTGTGGGACTATGGCGCAGCGGTAGCGCAGGGGACTCATAATCCCTTGGTC
>CAZHEI010000048.1:0-12038 GCA_964531425.1 uncultured Vampirovibrio sp.
TGTCAGAAAGTTTTGCAGCCTGAATCAATGCACTATCAAGAATTCTGATACCGTGGTGAACTTCGTATTTTTCTTTTAAACCTCTCAAAATGGAAATAGTGTCTTCAACAGAAGGTTCATCAACAAGTACAGGTTGAAATCTTCTTTCAAGCGCAGGGTCTTTTTCAATGTACTTGCGATATTCATTAATAGTGGTAGCTCCAATTGTTCTCAATTCTCCTCTCGCAAGCATTGGTTTAAGAAGATTCCCTGCATCCATTGAACCTTCTGTTGAACCGGCACCAACAACAGTATGAAGTTCATCAATAAACATTACTATTTCACCATTTGATTCTTGAACTTCTTTAAGAACAGCTTTCAAACGTTCTTCAAATTCTCCTCTAAATTTTGCACCGGCAACCAATGCACCCAAATCAAGAGAAATCAATTTTACATTTTTCAAGCTTTCAGGCACATCTCCACGAATAATTCTTTGTGCCAAACCTTCTACAATAGCGGTTTTACCAACCCCTGGCTCTCCAATTAGGACCGGATTATTTTTTGTACGTCTGTTCAACACTTGAATGATACGACGAACTTCCTCATCTCTGCCAATTACAGGGTCTAATTTTCCTTTTTTAGCAAATTCTGTTAAATCTGTTGAATATTTTTGAAGAGCTTTTAAGTTTTCTTCTGCATTTTTAGTATCCACTTTTTTATTACCTCTTATTTTTTTCATTGCATTCAAAACTGAATTTGTTGTTACACCTTGTTTTTTCAATAAATCTTGAATAAAAGTGTTTTCAAGTTTTGTCATTGCTAATAATATACATTCAATTCCTACAAACTCATCTTTTAAGCTTTCCGCCTCTGCAAACGCTTTTTCAAGCAAATCATTTGTATCACGAGATAAAAATACTTGTTGAGAAGAACTTGGTGCGGAAATTGTAGGAAAAGATTTAATTTTTGCAACAATTTCATTAATAAAATGCTGGTTTAGAAGCTTTAATTCTTCAAGATAATCTTTAGAAATGCCTTTATCTTCTATCATTGCCATCACAATATGTTCCGGCTGCACTTCTGTATTTTTGTAAAAATCTTTCTTTGCATTTGCCGCAAAAATAATTTCTTGCGAATAGTTTGTAAGTTTTTCAAAATTTATCATAATTTTAACTCCGTATATTTATATATTAATGATATTTTTTAAAAATCAATGTTTTTTTAATTTTTATTTAACATTTCTAATCCAAATAGAGGATTCCTTAAAAAAAATACTGTAGAAAACCGTAAAATTTGCCGTTTTAATAAATAGTAAAAGGAATATACATGTTAAAAAAATTACCCCAGCTGTTAGAAACACTTGTCCCTAGTAGTGCAAATCCGGCAGAATCAATTAATTATATTAACTCATATATAGAGAATCATTCATGTGAGAATCTGAGTGTTGATATTTCGTTTATGAATGTTTTAGATGCGTGTTATGTTTCAACACTGTGTTCAACAAAACACTTTACAAAATATCCAAATGGTAAAATCGATTGGATAATATCCTCTAATATTGTTAGAGAATTTAACAAAGATTTTGAACTTGGCAACAATCATTATACAATGTTTTAATGATTAGTTTGTTGATTTAAATAAAAAAACTACCAATTTTTATGGTAGTTTTTATGTTTTGTAATTATGACAAATTAAAACTTAGCAACTATAGCTACATCCTCCGCCAAAGCTTGAACCACAAGAACTTGAAGCCACGGAACCACAAGTTTCACCAGCACCTGAGTATGCTACTGAGCCACAAGTTTCTCCGCCTGAATATGCAATTGAACCACAAGTTTCACCACTTTCACAAAATGCAACAATAGTTGCATCACTTGGACCAGAATAAAAACTGCAAGAGTCTTCACATCCTGCTAATGCAGAAGAAATTAAAGACACATTATTTGAAATTAGTGATGTTGTGGAAGAAATCAAACCACCTTCACCATTTTGGGTAGTTTTTGAACCTATAAACTTAAAACAACTATTTTCTTCAGAACCTGTAAATGTTAAATAAGCCATTCTTCTATTCCTATCTTAGTCTTTACATATATATAAAGTCAAAAAAGCAAGCTCAATTTCAGTATTGCATTTATTCTTTACAATTGTTAACAATTAAAACATAGCCTGTATTCAAAGGCTGAACAGCTGATTTCTATAAATTTATTGTTTTTATTATTTTGTTTTTATAATGGTAATAAATTCAAAACTTGCAAATAATTCTTGTGAATTGTATTATATAAGAGGTCGAAATAATACATTACTTTTCAAGTTTGGAATCTTGAAGGAAAGAGGTCTATAATGAAAAAAGAATTACACCCTGATTACAAGAAAACAGTTATTAAATGCGTATGCGGTAACGAAATTGAAACAGGTTCTGTTGTAGATAATATTACAGTTGAAATTTGTTCAAACTGTCACCCATTCTACACAGGTCAACAAAAAATTCTTGACTCTGAAGGTAGAGTTGAAAGATTTAAAAAACGCTACGGCAACAAATAATCAAGTTAAAAACAAAAAAGCCTTTCTTTTTCAAGAAAGGCTTTTTAATAAAAATATTGTTTTTATTGAAGATTAAATTGTGTGATATTGCCGAGCACTGTTTGAGGGCTTTTGCTTGAGTTTGCGAGGCTGAATAGATTCGGCGTAGCCGAACAATAAATAAACGGCTGAACGAAGTGAAGACGTAGAAATATTGCGTGATTTCTTTTTTCTTTCGTACTTTCTTTTTTCTTTACCTCGCAAGAAAAGAAAAAAGAAAGTACAAAACAATAATCAAACTCCAAATAAATAATTAACATTTAAAACAACCTTGTTATTGACACATAAGTCTTTTGCTGTGTACAATAAACTTATGGCAATCGTTTATTTATCATTAGGTTCAAATTTAGGCGACAGAGTCGGATATATTCAACAAGCTACAAGCTTATTGAGTTCACATCCTGACATCAACATCGTTGCGACATCGTCTTTTTACGAAACAGAACCTTGGGAAATGGATTCTGATAACTGGTTTGTAAATGCCGTCATTCAAATTACAACGACCCTAACTCCGGAAAAACTTCTGGATGAATGCCAAAGAATAGAAAATCAACTGGGGCGGAAGCCTCGTAATGGAGATAAATATTCCGATAGGACCATTGATATTGATATAATTTTTTATGACAAACTAATACTAAATACAGAAAGATTGACGATTCCTCACAAATATTTTCACAAAAGAGTTTTTATGTTGGTTCCAATGCTTGAAATTGCAGAAGATTTTGTTCACCCTTTCTTTGGAAAAACTGTAGAAAGCTTGTATGAAGCAATAGATGAACCTGAAATGGTGTGTCTGTATGGAACAAGATTGTAAAAATATTGCAATTATTGGAGCTGGAGCATCCGGCTGTATTTGTGCATATTGGTTGATAAAATTAGGATATTCTGTAACCTTATTTGACAAAGGCTCTCCTCTAAGGACCCTTTTACCAACCGGTGGTGGGCGTTGCAATCTTGCTCATGCTGAATACGATTTCCGAGAACTTACAAAAAACTACCCTCGTGGAAACAAGTTTTTGTATTCAGTTTTTTCAAGATTTTCAACCTCTGACACGATAGAAATGTTTGAAAATATGGGAATAAAAACTTACACACAAGAAAATGGAAGAATTTTTCCTGAATCAAATAGTGCAAAAGAAGTTCGAGAAAAAATTTTAAAAAATATTGGAAGTGTTATTAGAGAAGAAGTAAATAAAATTCAACCGACTGACTCAGGGTTTAAAGTTCAAACAAACAATGCTCAATACTTTTTTACACACGTTGTACTGGCTATTGGCGGTCATTCCGGTTGTAATCTTATCAAGAATCTGGGTATAAATATTATTGAGCAAAAACCTTCTCTTGTCGGTTTAAACTCTAATACAAAAGCCCCCTCAGGGCTGGTTTTAAAGAATGTTTATTCAAAAGATTTGAATATTACAGATGATATTCTATTTACGCATTTTGGAATTTCAGGACCTTTGGTGTACAAAATTTCTTCAATAAAAGCTTATGATGAATTTCCTTACACATTAACTTTTGATTTATACCCAAAAGCATTTGAACTGCAAAATTTACTAAACCTTTACCCACATAAAGATTTAAAAAATATTCTTTCAGAATTTTTACCATTGAATTTTATAAAATATCTTTTAGGCGATTTAGGGAATATGAAAGCTCACAGAATTGACGGTAAAACAAGAGATATGATTTTGAAGAGAATCCATAATTTTGAAGTAGAAATTACCGGTACAAACAAAGGCGAAGAGACAGTTACTGCCGGCGGAGTTGATTTAAACGAAATCAATCCGAAAACAATGGAATTTAAACAAATTCCTAATTTGTATTGCATAGGAGAAATTCTCAATATCGATGGTTTTTGCGGGGGATTTAATCTTCAAAATGCTTGGTCAACGGCTTATATTTGCGCCGAAAGTATAAATTAAAAATTCGTATTTAATAATTTATAATAAATTCAACAGCTTCTTCTTTTGTATTAACATCTCCATTAAGCTGAGCTTCATTCAAGGCTTTTAGGATTTCTCCCAAAAGAGGAGACTGACTGATATTTTTAATTTGCATAACTTCAAAACCATCAATAAGTTTTGGCAACGGTTTCAAAGATTCTTTTTTTGTTAAATAAAAATTGAGAAGTTTATCTAAACCTTCAATATTTTCTTTTACCATTTCTTCAGTAATAGCTTCCCCTCTTGCAGAAAGCCTGTCTGCTTTTGCAAGTATAATTACGTCAATTGCATTGTCTTCCATTTTTCGAACAAAACGCATCATAACTTTGTCATTCAAATCCGGTGCTACCAACACATTTGATGGATAAATATGATTCTTTATCATACACGAAATGTAATCAATTTGTTTTTTTGAAAATTTTAAATCTCGAAGAAAAGGAACACACATTTTCGCTCCGACATCGTCATGTTTAATAAAACGATGACGACCACTTTCTTCTATTGTCCAAGTTGAAAATTTTCCAATGTCATGCAAAAATCCTGCAAGTTTAAGATGATTGATTCTAGGACATCCCCCAAAATCAGTTGCTGCAAGATGTTTTTTTACTGCTACGCTAGAATTAAGATAAAGTTCTTCTATATTACGAACAGTTTCAACAACATGATGGAATAAATCTAAATGATGGTGTGTATTTGGTGTAACTTTTTTCATTTCATTGACAAAAGGAAATAGTTCTTCTAAAATTCCAAATTTATCCATCAATAAAAGTGTTTTTGAACAAGCTTTACCCCCAAAGAGCTTTATCAATTCAACATTTATGCGCTCCTTTGCAGGATACAATAACAGATGTTTATATTTTTCTATGCAATATTTTATTTCATCTGAAAGTTCAAAACCTGTAATTGAAGCGAATCTAAACGCACGCAAAATTCTAAGCGGATCATCTTCAAAATTAGAATCTTTGATATGATGAATCATTCTTTCTTTAATATCTTTTTGTCCTTTAAAAGGGTCTATAATTTCTCCGGTTGCCAAATTATACGCAATCGCATTCATAGCAAAATCTCTGCGTGACAAATCTTCCTCAATATTTTTGCCTTGAATTTCAGAAATATCTAAATAATTGATTTTGTCTTCTAAAACAAGTCTAAATATCTTGTATTCAGAATCAAGAACAATAAAAGTTGCATTCAAGCGTTCAGCTAGTTTTTTTGAGAAGGCTTCTGCATTTTTTATTGCAATATCACGATCAATAAAGCTTTTGCCCATTAAAGCATCACGAATTGAACCTCCAACCAAGTAACCTTCATTTATTTGAGAAAGTATAAAATCATCCTTGATATTCATATACAATATCTCCTAATGTCACGATAACAGCAGTTTCAGCTTTCAAAATCAAATCTCCAAGACTTATTAAAGGCAAGTTTTTACTTTTGAAAAATTCAAATTCAGCCTGAGAAAAACCACCCTCCGGTCCAATTATCGCAAGAATTTTTTCTCCTTTTTTGATTGGATTTTGATTTAAAAATTCTTTTAAAGAAATTTCAGTTGAACGTTCCGCCAGTACTAGTATCTTATCAAAATTTTGTTCCAAGACAGCTTCTAATGTTGTTGGCGCAAAACAAGTCGGAATCTTAGCTCTTTCACATTGTTTAGAAGCTTCATACATAACTTTTTGCCATTTTTCTTGCTTTTTATCAATTACGGATTTTGCGAGTGCACAATTATCAGTAATTACAGGATAAACTCCTCTCACCCCAAGTTCAGTAGCTTTTTCCATTATTGTTAATTGAGCATCACTTCTCAATGGACTTTGAGCTAAATATAAATCAAAATCCAAGTCACGTTTAGAAGAATATGATTTTTTAATTTCGCAAACAATTTCAGCCGAATTTATTGCAGAAATTATTGTTTCATACTGAATTTGATTTTCATCTATCAGCAAAAGTTTTTCTCCAATTCTTGCTCTCAAAGCCTTTGCAATATGGCGATAATTTTCAACATCATTAATTACAATTGAAGATTCTGTTTTGTTTTTAGAATTAATAAAAAAGTGTGGCATTATTTTAGACTTTCCATTTCTTTAAATCTATGTAGAAGATTTGTAAACATTATTGTACAAAGAATTATAGTAGAAACAATCAGTGCATACCAGAAACCAATTAAATTAAGCTTGTAATGCAGTGCTAATAAACAACCCAAAGGAAGTGCTATTAACCAAAATGCAATAAAATTTCCTGCCATTATAACTTCTGTATGTTTCAAACCTCTAAAAATACCGGCAAGAGTTGCTTGTGTTCCGTCAAATACTTGAAAGAAACAGAGTGTATAAATTATTGGAACACAAACTTTTACTAATTCAGCATCTGTTGTAAATAAGCTTGTAACACCCTCCGGTGCAATTGCAACTATAACGGCTGCACAAGCCATAAATATTGCTGACATTAAAATTGCAGTGTATGAGTATTTCTTTAATTTTGCAAATTGTTTTGCTCCATTTGCAAATCCGACTTTTACTCCGACAGCATTTCCAATTGCAAGCGGAACCATAAACGCAATAGAAGTAATTGTGCAAATAATATTTTGAGCAGCAGCATAAATTCCGGAAACCCTTCCCATTATTACTACAATACTATTAAATGCAACAAACTCTATCATAATTGCAATTGAAGATGGAATTCCGACTTTTAGCAAATCTTTATAATATTCTTTATCTTTATGATGTTGGATATTAACTTTTTTAAAACAATACAAGAATAAAACAATTCCCATAAAATAACGAACGATTAAAGATGCAACAGCCAGCCCCTTTGCACCCATTTCAGGAATTGGTCCAAAACCGAATGCAAAAACAATATTTAACCCAACATTCAAGAAAATACAAAATACTGTCAATAAATTTGGAAAAATTACGATTTCAAAAGTCTGTAAAAATTCTTTTGACATACAATGCAAATATGCACCAAATACCGAAAATGCCGTTACAAAGAAATAATCTTTTATAGGAGTTGTTAGTTGAGATTCAAAACCTAATTTATCAACAAACGGCATCATTGCAAGAATTGCAATACCCATTATAATTGACAGCAAAAAGGTGAATTTTAAGGACGGATAAAAATATTTTTCAGGCTCTTTTCCAGCACCTCTATAATTTGAAAGAATCGGAGAAATACTTCCTAAAATTCCAATTCCCATTATTGTTACACAGTTAATTATAGCAGTTGCAATACTTACAGCCGCTAATGTATCTGTAGAATGTCTGCCTGCAACAATAACATCCCCCACACCTATCAGAATAAATCCGAGATTACCAAGTATAATGGGGAAAGCTATTTGTAAAAGATTTTTTATGTAAGCTTTGTAAATTTTGAACATAATAACCAATTATACTTCAAAAATTATTAGCACAAAATTATAAACAACTTTTCTTGCTATATTTTTCTTATAGTTTTATAATATTCGTATAGATTTGGGACTGATAAACAGAATGAAGAGAACTTTATTTTTACTGGTTTTTATTATATTAACATTCTTTTGTGGAAATGCGTTTGCTCAAGATGTATATTTACCGTACATTCCTAGTCAAAATGAAATTATTTTTAATCAGTCTATGTTTAAAATTGATGTTGTCGATCCGGTTGCTTCAACTAACTGGAAAGGTATTAATTATCCGGGGCTAAGAGGTGCCAATCAACTTGTTATTTATACACCATCTTTTGGAATGAGAACCGGTACTAATGAATTTGGAACAGAAGCGATTGTTGTTGGAGATACTGTCACTTCTCTAAGCGGAGCTGATTCATTAATCCCAGCAAACGGCTTTGTTATAAGCGGTCATGGACAAGCAAAAAAGTGGATTAACGAAAATATCATGGTAGGTTCTAAAATCTATTTAGATTTCGACAAAAAAATAATTACTTCATACATAACTTCAGATACTTTTCTCTACTCAGCCAGAGAACGCATTAGAGAAGTTCAAAATATGATGGCTTATTATCTTCAAACAAACTCAAATTACAGCCAAAAGCGCACTGAAATGAATTTAAATAAAGCAAATGATTTAATTTCAAAAGCTCAAAAAAACAGTGAAGATTCTCAAAAATATTCTTCCAAAGCAATTGATTATGCAAATCAAGCAATGGCAACCGTTATTCCTTATGATTCAAATGAGTTAAAAGGAGTTTGGATTCGACCGACATATTTTGAAAAAAAAGATATTGAAACAGTTTTAGATTCTATGCAAAATGCCGGAATAAATAATGTCTTTATTGAAACTTATTATCATGGTAAAACAATATTTCCATCTAAAACGATGGAAAAATACGGATTTATAAAACAATATGAAGATTATATGGGATTTGATCCGTTGAAAGTTTGGATTAATGAAGCTCACAGACGAAACATAAAAGTTCATATTTGGTTTCAAACTTTTTATGTAGGGAACAAGCCTCCGGAAACTCATCCGCAATACATTTTGGCTCAACGTCCACAATGGGCTAATTACCAGAAAAAAAATGCAAATTCGTCAACAATTGCATATTCTGTTTCTGAACACAACGGTTATTTTATAGACCCTGCTAATCCGGAAGTCCAAGCATTCTTATACGAACTTTTATGCGAAATCGTTCACAGATACCAACCTGACGGAATTAATTTGGATTACATTCGCTATCCACAATCTTTATCATCTAATTATCAAAATTATGATATGTCCAACTGGGGTTACACTTCTTATGCAAGAGCTGAATTTAAAGAGATTTATGGAGTGGATCCAATTGACATCAAACCAACTGACCCGTTATGGAATTATTGGCATTATTACAGATGTAGCAAAATTACAAATTTTGTTAGAAAAGTAAGCAATTTATGCAGAGCAAATAAAGTTGAACTAACAGCTGTAATTTTCCCTAATAGAGCAGGAGCTCTTGATACAAAATTACAAGATTGGAAAAATTGGTCAATTAATAACTTCGTTGATGGTTTTACTCCGTTATTTTTAACATGTGATGATAAAACAGCAATGAATCTTATGGAAGAAGTTTTACGAAACAAATCTGCAAGCACAAAACTTTATGCAGGTTTGTTTGTAACATTTATGAACGGTTCAAATGCAGATTTAATTAAACAAATTCATGCAGCAAGAAAATATTCACTAAATGGATTGATTTTATTTGATTATGCACATTTAAAAGATTCGTATGTTCAAACACTTACCGAAAGTGTTTTTAAACCGGATGGAAAAGAAATTGTTTCACAAAATTCATCTGAACAATATCTTGAAAACAAAACAGAAACTATTCTAAAAGGAAAGAAAAAAAGACGTGGAAGAAGAAAATAAACCGCAAAAACGACAGTTCCTTGGAATTTGGTTTGATTGTTGCGGAGTTTATGGAAGAATTTATAAAAATAAAGAAGGAACCGCCTATGTTGGAAGGTGCCCTCGTTGTTTGCGCTCTGTAAGAGTTCGAGTTGGCGGAGAAGGAACTAATCAACGATTTTTTAGAGGGGGATAGGGGTAAATATATTTAACCTAAATAAGAACTTAAATTATGAGAGGAATATAAAATGTTAGACAAATTAAGAACCGAAAATGAAGTTTTAGATATTTTTTGTAATCTTGTTACAATTCCGTCACCATCTTTAAAAGAGGAAAAAGTTATTGAGTGGATTGGCAAATTTTGCAAAAAATATGATATTAATTTTAGAACTGATGATTACGGAAATGTTTATATTAAAGTTCCTGCAACTGATAATACAAAAGAACCATTGATGATTTCTTCTCACATGGATGTTGTTGGAGATGATAGTCCGATTGAATTACAATTTGATGGACAGTTTATTAAAGCAAAAGGAAGAACACTTGGTGCTGATGATAAAGTTGGGGTTGCTTGTGCGTTGACACTTGCTAAAGAGCTTGTTAATGGTTCAACCCCACCCCCTACCCCCCTCCCTCAAGGGGCGGGGGAATTTACACCCCATGGCGGATTAGAAATTGTCTTCACTCGTGACGAAGAAACCGGCATGAGTGGAGCTGAACATTTAGAATTTGATAAACTTAATTCAAAATATATTTTGGTTTGTGATGCCGATAAATTAGGACAATTGCAGATTTCAGGAGCAAGTTATACAAATGCAAAAATTACTGTGAGAGGATTAAAAGGCGGACATTCCGGAATTGATATCGGAGATAAAACAAGATTAAATGCTGCGAAATTACTTGCTGAACTTATTGCAGAATTCCCACAAGGAGCTTATTACACGGATGAAACTGGTGTTATAACTTCTTGCAACTTGGGAGCTCTTGTAGCAGGTGGTATTCAGAATTCAGTTGCTTCAATTGTTGAAAAAGGAATTAAAACAAATGACTATATTACAGAAATTATGAAAAAATCTTCTACAAATATAATCAATGTTTTAGGAATGGCATCTTATTCAATAAGAAGTGCTTCTGTTGCAAAAGAAGAAGAACTTAAAAACATAATGATTTCTCTTGTCAACGATTTTAATAAAAAATATGAAGGTTTGGCTGTTGCTGAAATCGAATTTGAAGTTCACCTGCTTCCATTTGAAAAAGCTGATGATGATAGAATTGAAAAAGTTCACACAAAAGCTTGTGAAAAAGCCGGTATAAAAAATAATATTTCGTCTTTCCATGCAGGTGCTGAAACACATATTTATTGCCACAACAAGAATGCAAATAGCGAAACCTTTATGCCAACTCTTTTAGGATTGGCTGATGTTTACAATATGCATTCTGCGGAAGAAAAAGTTGATTATAAAACTCTTTTAAAAGGCTATGAAGTAATAAAGAACACATTTTTAACATTTAATGAAGTTTTGTAAAGAAAAAAGGCAATTTTTAATATTCAGTTGTTTTAAGATTTACGAAAATGTGTAAAACTAAAATAGGAGGTTTTCTATGAATATCAATGGAATCAACAATATGGCATTTGGTGCGAATTTACCAATCAGAACTAAAGTTTTAAAAACAGTGGATAAAAATGGAGCAGCTGTTAACACAGACTATTTAAAACAAATGTTGGAAGACAATCGAGATGAATTAAATAATTTAATTCGTTTCGTAAATAAAGATTTAGTATTAGCTCAAAGAGGCAATACAGTTTTAATTAACTCCGGAGCAAAAACAGATGCAATCGAGCTTAACAAAATGAAAAATGGACGAGAATTAATTGACGGAATTAGAAATAATTTAGGTAAAAATGATGCAATTTCTCGTGGTTGCGGTTATATTGCTTAATCTATATTTTACAAAAAAGAGCTCTAAGTTAATAACTTAGAGCTCTTTTATTTTATGTTTAACCCTCACCAAGAATTCCTAATCTTCACATTGCTTTGATTGAAATTCTATCCTCTCCGGCTTGGCGAGAAGGCTAATTACTATGCCATAGCTTTTTCAATAGCAACCGCAACTGCAACAGTAGCACCTACCATTGGGTTATTACCCATACCGATAACGCCCATCATTTCTACGTGAGCAGGAACTGAAGATGAACCAGCAAATTGAGCATCAC
>CAZHEI010000049.1:0-11608 GCA_964531425.1 uncultured Vampirovibrio sp.
TACCCTAGGTGTACTTGGTGGAGATGAGGTAATTAAAATTGAAAAAATTCAAGTTCCGATTACAAGTCGTACTTGATATGCGTGAAAACGAGCTTGAACAACGACAAATGGAAGCTGCAAAAATTCTTGCAGTATTAAAAAAACAAGAGACAGAACTTCAAGAAATTATTGATTCTCAACATCGTAATAGTGAGCAAATGGAAACACTTTATACATTGGATACTCTGGATATTCAACAAATAGAGGCTCACAGAGATTACGGTTTAAAACTGACGGTTGATGAAAAAAATAAAGAAAGAATAATTTCAAATACAAAAATGCTTTTTGAAAAAAAGCAAGTAGAAGTTAGAGAAGCTCACAAGAAGGTAGAAATTTTAAAAAAACTCAAAGAAAAACAAGAACAGGAATACTACAAAGCATTTTTGGATGCAGAAGTTAAAGAAATTGATGATATAACATCAGCAAGGTTTAATAGATGACACAAGCGGTAAACAACAATATTTTGAATAATTTAGAACAAATGTTTTCAAATACAGAGAGCATTTCTAAATCTGCTGAAAAAGTTACATCAGGAATGGATAAATCAACTAATTTCAAAAATGTTCTTGAAAATAAACTGGACAAAGAACCTTCTTCTGTCGACGATTTAAAAAATAAAAACTCAAATACAGATGACAGTTCAATCAAAATTACAAATTTCAAAGAAATATTAAAACAGACAACTGATGAGGCAAATGTGGAAACATCTTTAGACTTAACTCTAGCCAGAGATATTAGTGAAATTATTTCCCAACTTAAAGATGCTGTTGAAAATGCAACTGAAATCATAGAAAATAATGATAATGAAATAAATCTTGATGAAATAGGAAATGTAGAAGATTTAACAGAAGCAGATATTGATTTGACTCTTGAAAACAATGGAGTTGAACAAAGTCTTGAAGAAAAAGATAATTCCGATGTCGGAAAAGAACTTCCATTTGAACAACTTCTTACATTTGCTGACAAAATTGTGGATACAAAAATTGATTTTGAATCGGCAAAAGAAATAGTTAAAGATGAGATTTCAACTATTACAGATACTCTTAATGATACATCTTCTGAAATTATTGAATTTGCTGAAAATATGGTTGATGAAGTTCTTGCTTCAACAAAACAAACATCAGAGGAGCCTGTTGAAAATCAGTTAGAATCAATTTTAGATGAAGAAATGATAAAAGATTTGCAAATTGAATCTTTATCCGCTGAAACTGATACAACCGGTGGCGAAACTCTTATGCAAAATCAAACTCCTGAAGAGTACGCTGTAAAAGCTATGATTCATGCAGAGCCAACAACTTTTGAAGCAAAAATTGATATGACTCAAAATTTAGAGCAACAAACTCAAACCAATTCAGTTGAAGTTACTGCCGATAAACTTATGGATCAAATTACAAAACATATTGAAAATTTACGTAGCGGTTCAAAAGTAAACATAGTTTTAAATCCTGAATCTCTTGGTAAAGTTAATATTCAATTGTTAACTACAAAAGAAGGACTAACAGCACAATTTGTTGTAACGACTCAAGAAGCAAAAGATATGCTTTCAAAAGGGCTTGATGGGTTGAAAGAAACTCTTACATCACAGGGAGTTGGAGTAGAAAATGTTTCAGTAAAAATAGCTGATAGCCAAAAATCTGAATATAATCAAGATTGGACAGAGCAAGATGGCTCCAGAGGTGGCAATAAAAAAGAACAGCAATCCAATAAAGAAGAAAAAAATAAAGGTCTGTTTGAAAAAATGATGGCACAGACGACAGAAGATGAAAATGGTAATGTATAAAAATAATAGCGGGAGAAGGTTATGACATCAATAAATACAGAAATTACGAATATGCAAAATCAAACTGCGTATAATAATGTAAATTCAACCAGTAAAACTGATACAACAGATAGTAATATGTTCTTGACTTTGATGCTTCAACAGCTCCAAAATCAGGACCCAACAGAGCCAACCGATAATACTGAATGGTTAGCTCAATTAGCACAATATTCGTCTTTAGAGCAAATGACACAAATGAATCAAGGTTTAACAGATTGTATGAGCTATCTATCAGCTATGTACAATGACATGTCACTCAATTCAGAAATTACACAAACATTATCTCTTATTGGTAAAGAAGTCACGCTTAAAGATCCGGATGATGAAACAGGTAAGAAAACTATTACAGGTAAAGTTTCAGAAGCTAGTTTTGAAGATGGTACCGGAAAAGTTAAAGTCGGAGATACATATTATTCTATCGGTAATATTATTTCCGTTAAAGATGAAACTATTAGTGCAGAAACTGTTGCAGGTTCTGTATAAATAAATAAATTAATTAATAAACCAGACAACAACAAAATATAAATTCTTGGAGGAAAAATGACACAGGCTTTACAAACAGCAGCTACCGGTATTAATGCCGGACAACAACAAATTAACGTTATTGCAAATAACGTTGCAAACATTAACACAGTTGCTTACAAATCAGCGAATATGACTTTTGAAACACTATTCTCACGTACACTATCACATGGTAGTGCAGCTACTAAAGAAGGTGGCGGTACAAATCCTATGCAAATTGGTATGGGGGTTAAAATTGGTGGTATTTCAAGAAATTTTGAAACAGGTACGTTTGTAAACACAGGAAGAGATACTGATGTTATGATTTCAGGAAACGGATATTTTGTTGTACAAGATGATGACGGTAAACAATACTATACAAGAGATGGTGTATTTTCAACAGACTCTAATGGTAATCTTGTAACCCAATCCGGTATGAAAGTAGTTGGGGCTACAACTCCATATTCAGGAACAGCATCCAGTCTTACGGTAAGAATTCCAACCAATTTGAAAGCTTCTGTCGTTTCTGCGGATAAAGCTACTATTGAAAATAAAGCAATGAATGACTTAAATGATGCATCTATCAGTAGCGGAACGTTTAATGTTATTTTAGATGATGAAAATGGCGTTTCTCAAACTTTATCTTTTAATGTGGATAGTACGGATACAGTAGGAGATAATGTTGCAGCTTGGAATAAGGTTGTTACTGATTATAATAATGCAAATCCTGATGATCAAGTTGATTTATCATTTGAAATTACAGCCGATGGCAAATTGCAAATTAAAAGTAACGAAACTTTAGAGTTTGAACCAATTGATACAAATATTTTTGCAGAAACAAAACTTTCTCCAACTAATTTGACATCAAAGGCATTAAGCTATACTGCTGTTATTCAAGATTTGTTAGATTACAATGATCCGGATGGTATTGCAGTATCTTCTGTAACAATTATTGATGAAAACGGTATTTTATCATGTTCATATTCAGATGGTTCAAATTTGACAACTCAAATTAATGATTTGGGACAAGCTGAATGGCGTTACACAACTCCTGATGGTGTGATTATTACAGGGGCTGACGTTACTCCAAAAGGTTCTATTAACGTTGATTCAAACATGATTATTGAACTTGCATCTTTTGTAAACGAATCAGGTTTAGTCGCCCTTAACAACAACCTTTGGGAATGGGGTCCTGATGCTGGGGAAGTCTTCTATGGTATGGCTGGTGAAATGGCATTCGGAACTTTAGAATCAGGAGGTTATGAAGGTTCTAACGTTGATATAGCAACTGAGCTTTCTAATATGATTACTGCTCAAAGGATGATTCAAATGAATTCAAGAGTATTCTCTACTGCAAGTTCTGTAATGGAAACTCTTGCATATTTAGGACAATAATTAGTGAATAGTGAATAAGATGTTTATTTGCTTTTCTTAAATCACTATTTGCAAATCGGGCATGCTCGAGCATGACAAAAGCATGCCAATTTTGTAAAAAACGTGTCAAGTTCTTAACAAAACACATGAATTTTACAAAACTTAATATTTGGGACATGGTTGAAATCCATGTGAATCATGGGTTTCAGCATGTTCGCCAAAATTCAAAAAACTGTTACATTTGAGGACTTGTACAGGTCATGAATTGTATTATATAATACAAGAGAGGTCGAGGGGAAATGTCTCACAAAAGTGGAGATACTAACAATCACAAAGCGGAAGATGATTTAATTCCATCAAACCGTTGGGGAGAAGAAGTTCCGATTGATGTCGAACTTGTGAAAGGCAATCTTCTTGAAATCAAAAATAAAATTGCACCTTGTAAACCAAGAATAATCGGAGTCACGAAATATTTCGGGTTAAATGCCATCGTAGAGGGGTATAAAGCCGGACTTAGGGATTTTGGGGAATCCAGAGCGTTTGATGCAATTCATAAAATTGAATCAAGTCCTGCTGAGGTTAGAGAAAATTCCAAGTTCCATTTTATAGGTCATCTGCAAACGAACAAGGCAGAAAAAGTGGTTGAATATTTTGATTATATTCACTCTGTAGATTCGTTAAAATTGGCAAAAGCAATCTCCAACGCAGCCTGTCATTTAAATAAGAGAGAGAAAGTTTTATTGCAGGTTAATAATGCGCAAGAGGAGCAAAAATTCGGATATAATAAAGAACAATTAAGAAGAGATTTTTCTGAAATAATTAACCTTAAAGGACTTGAAGTCGTTGGGTTGATGAATATGGCACCTCTTGGAGCCTCAGAAAATGTATTAAGAAAATTGTTCAGCGAACTGAGGGAATTTAGGGATGAACTTCAAGTTGAATTTGGGGTAAGTCTTCCTGAATTATCGATGGGAATGAGTGATGATTATGAAATTGCTGTTGAAGAAGGCGCAACGGTGATTAGAATTGGAAGAAAGTTATTTAAGTAATATATTGGAGGAGATAATGGCACTATCAGAAGGTTTAAAAAGTTTTGTAGGATTTTTCACTAAAAGTTTTAATGACGGAAGTGATGAAGGTGCGTTCGATTTTGGGAACGACATGGATGATTATAGCAATGATGTTGACGGAACATTAGCGTTAGATACAATGTACGGAACAAGAGTTAAACCGGAAAGATCTTTTGAAAGAGAATCAAAAGTTGTTAGCCATCCTAATACATATAAATCAGGTGAAGTTACTGTTATTGAACCACGTTCATTCAGTGAATCAGCTCAAATTGTTAAAAAATTGATTGATAAGAAAACTGTTATTTTGCATCTTGATTTGTTGGATAAAGAACAATCTCAAAGAACAATTGACTTTGTTTGTGGTGCTGCACATGCATTAAACGGCACAGCTCAAAAAATCAGTGATATGGTATTCATTTTTACACCTAGCAATGTTTCATTGTCAGTAGAAAATGGTGCTGTACAAAGCAAATTTGCAGAATCACTTTGGAATAAACCACTATAATGGTTAATTCTTTAAGCAGAATTTAATATAATATATTGATTTGTGATAGTTGGATTTTCAGGATGCATTTTGCATCCTTTTTATTTTTTAATTTTTATCAATATATTTATAGTAGCGACTTTCTTGTGTCGGCAAGAAAGTACCAAATAAAATCAAACGTTAAAATATATTTCTCCAAAAACCATTCTATGCTAAAATGCTTTTAGGAGAAGGAGTTTTTATGTTTAAACAATCAATTCTTATAATGGAATGTTCCAGAATATTCACATTGCCAATGACAATACTCTCTTGGCTGGTTATTTTTGTTTATTCAATTATTGATTCAGGAAATCCTTTGTATGGAACCCTTGCTTTTGTTGGACTCTGTTTGGCACATCTTGGTACAAATTTACTCGATGATTATTTTGACTATAAATCTTTAATTAAACGAGTTGATTTTGATAAAGCTGAATACTTAAAACACTCACAAAAAACTAAATGCCGTTATTTGATTAATGGAATGATGAAAGAATCTCAACTTCTGGCTTATGTTGGAATGTATTTTGGATTAGCTTTGCTTTGCGGATTATTTTTGTTTCTTAAATGCGGAATCGGAGTTCTTTATTTTGCAATCGCCGGTGCTCTCATAATGCTACTTTATCCTTTTATATCAAGGTTTTGCATGTCTGAAATAGCTGTTGCTCTGGCTTATGGACCGGCTTTGTTTGGTGGAGTTTATTATGTAATGACAGGAACTTATTCAAAAGAAGTTTTTTTGTTATGTATTCCAACAATGTTGATGACAGTTGTCTTACTTTATATTCACACAGTAATGGATTATGATTTTGATGTACAAGAAGGCAAATGCACTATTGCTAACAGGTTTGATTCACAATTGGATTCTCTGGTTGTTTTAAAATTTTTACTAATTATTTCATATTTATCAATATTTTTGCTCTGTATTTTTGATATCTTAGATTGGCAAGTATTCCTTGTATTTTTGACAATACCTCTTGCTATAGATTTGTATAAATCTATGAAGCTTTTTTCAACAAATCCTGATGAAATGCCAAATAAAAAATGGTATCATTTTCCAATGGAAAAATTGCAGGAGTTTGAAAATCGTGGAGAAGGTGCATTTATGATGAGAATGCTTCAATCAAGAAATTTGATGATTTACTTTTCGTTATTTCTTGTTGTAGCTATTATTTTAGGATTAGCTTTATAGTTTGAAAAAACAATTTAAAAATTGTAAAATATTTTAAAAGAGGTTAGTGAGTATGAAAAAATTTTTAATAATTTTGATAATGTTTTTTGCAATGCCGGTATTTGCCGATACAATGCCATTTTATATGGAAAATATTCCAAAAACTGCACTTGGGCTTTATCAAACAGATAAAGACATTACTTTATTTTCTCATCCGGAAGCGAATTCTGACATTATTAAAAAAATGCAATTTTCATATAATCCGGAAACAATGCCTGATAGAGTTTTTGCCTTACTTATCAATGAAAAACAATTGGGATTTCTTTATGTTACCGATATTGGAGATGAAGGTTGGGTTGAAGTCATTTATGACAAAAGAACTGGGGCAAAAGGATGGGTTCAAACGGCTGACAGAATGCAATTCTTGCCGTGGATTAATTTTTACAATCTTTATGGAAGAAAATATGGTCTGAGAATTTTGAAAGACGCACCTGAGGACATTGAAGTATTGAAAGCCAAAAGTGAGGATGTTTCTCAAATCGTTGCCAAATTTAATTACGTAAAACAAATAAAATTAACTGCAATTCGTGGAAATTGGGCACTTGTATCAATTTTTGATTTGGATAAAACTCCAAAAACAGGTTACTTGAAATGGCGAGAAACTGATGGTACAATTTATGCATTTCCTAATGTAAAATAATGTAAAATTAATAGCAAAAATTTGTACTTAAGTGTTTTTATATAAGCAAAATTACAAATGTAAAGGAGTGTTTATGAAAGTTTCATCAATCGGTATTAATCAATATCAAAAGACAACAACTAATTTCCGTTCTCAAAATCAAGATTATGAAAATCCGGTAAATAGAGGTACAGAAAGAAATCTTGCAATCCTAATGTCTGTTGGCGGAAGTGCATTAGCTGGAGCTGTTGCTGGTGGTCTATCTACTTTTATTCCTAAAATTAAAGCAACAGGATGGAAAGGACCGGTTGGGATTGGTGTAGCGGCAGGTCTTGTAACTCTTGGTTTGACACTTCCACAAAAACTTTATGCTACAAAAGTTAACGCTTTTGCAAGACAAAAAGAAATGGATGTATTCTCAAGACAAAAATCTGCACAATCAAATATTTACGAAAATATCAACGATGAAATCAAAGATGAAAATGTTTCATTAGACCAAAAAATTAATCATTATTCAACCGTAAAAATGGCTGATAATGGTAATGGAGTAATGATTAAAGGAGTCTAATGTGATTCAACCGATTTCAGCAAATACTCCAATATATTTCCAAAAAGCCACTCCGGTTAAATCAGAAACTCCGGTAACAAAAGATGAGAACCCGATTTCCAGAAAAGGCGAAGCAATGAAGCTTGTTACTGTAACTTTTTTGGGCGGGTTGGCTCTTGCCGGCAAATTATTGTTTGAGCTGGCTGAGGATGGAGATTTCTTATTTGAAATCTTTGCAGATAAAGCTGATAAAATGGCAAAAGAAAAAGGGATAGATATTAACGATAAATCCATTATAGATGGTGCAAAGAAAGAAGCTAAAAAAGAATTGAAAAATAAAAAAGTTTTAAATTCAATTGGAGCGTTTGCTGCATTGACAGCTGCATTCTTTGCTGGATTTGCGCTACTGTACACCGCATTTCATGCGCCTAAAATAGCTTATGAAAGTAAGGTAAACACGTTTAAAAAATCTAAGGATATGGATGTTTACATAAAATCAAACGAAGCCGAAAAAGAACTTTATACCCAACTTGATGAAAAAGCAAAAAATTCAAATTCAGAAGAAAAAGCACAGTTAAAAGAACAGTATTTGAAACTTAAGAACGCAAAAAATCAGGTTCCGGATTTTGTAGATTTAAAACTTAAGGGATAAAAACTAGCTTAGTAGTTAGCAAACAGTCTAGCTGAGTATTTTTGTGGTACAATTGTTACCAAATAAGGGAGTAATAAGAATGGAAATAAGACAAGAATTTTTAGAACAAGCAATGCAATTGACTCGTAACGCTGAGTTTTTGCCGGATGGAGCACAAGGTTTGGCAGCGAAATTGCAACACGCTCATGATACAAGCACGCCGTTAAGAGTTAAATTGGGTATGGATCCAACAAGACCTGATTTACACCTTGGACATACTGTTGTTATGAGAAAATTAAGAGAATTCCAACAACTCGGGCATAAAATTGTGCTTATTGTAGGTGGTGCTACAGCGATGATTGGTGATCCATCAGGAAAAACCGATACACGCCCTGCTTTAACAAAAGAGCAAGTTGAAGAAAATGCAAAGTCTTATTTTGAACAAATGTCAAAAGTGGTTGATACAACTCAAGCAGAAGTAACAAACAATGCAGATTGGCTTCATCCAATGAGCTTTACTGATTTATTGAAATTGGCTTCTAAAATTACTGTTGCACAGATGATGACTCGTGATGATTTTGCGAAACGCTATGCAGATGGTCGTCCGATTGCAATTCACGAATTTTTCTATCCGTTGATGCAGGCTTATGACTCTGTTGCGATTGATTCTGATATTGAATTAGGTGGAACAGACCAAAGATTTAATACTCTTTTAGGTCGTGATATTCAAGCAGCTTATGGCAAAAAGTACCCTCAACACGTAATGTTACTTCCGCTTTTGGAAGGTACAGACGGCGTTGTAAAAATGTCAAAAACTTATCCGGAACACTGTATTTCACTAACTGATAGTCCAAAAGATATGTTTGGAAAGCTTATGAGTATTCCTGATACATTGATAACTCGTTATTATTCACTTTTGACTGATGTTCCTCAATCAGAATTGATTGAAATGGACAAACAAATTGAAACTGGTTCTGTAAATCCACGTAATATTAAAATGAGATTAGCTCACATGATTACAGAAGAATATCATGGAAAAGAAAATGCTGATAAAGCTCAAGAAGATTTTATCAATGTTGTATCCAACAAGGGAATTCCTGATGATATTGAAAGCGTTAGAATTAGTACAGATACAAGCATTCTTGATTTACTTGTAGACTTAAACTTTGTGGCAAGCAAAGGGGAGGCTAAACGTCTGATTCAAGGCGGTGGCGTAAAACTTGATGGAGAAAAAATTTCAGATATGAATTTTGTTGTAACTACGAATATGGATAAAGTTCTTCAAGCAGGCAAAAGAAAATTCGCAAAATTGGTTTAGAAAGTTATGTGTTGGGTTAGTTATGCATTGATTCTTCCCTCGCCCAGCGGGAGAGGGTTAGGGAGAGGGGGAGAAAAAACGTAAGTAGGATTTACTAACCTAACATCAAAACTAAATTCAAATGAGGATTAATAAATGTTTTTTGATAATATTTTAGATGCTATCGGTAATACACCAATGGTAAAGTATACTGACAATATTTTTCTAAAACTGGAAAGCTTTAATCCGTCCGGTTCAATAAAAGACAGAGCTTCATATAATATGATAAAATCGGCTCTTGAAAGAGGCGAAATCAATAAAGATACAGTGATAATTGAACCGACAAGCGGTAATACTGGAATTGGACTTGCAATGGTATGTGCAGTTCTGGGTATGCGACTTATTATTTGTATGCCTGAAAGTATGTCGGAAGAACGCAGAAAATTAATTGCGGCTTATGGAGCCGAACTCGTATTGACTCCTGCTTCAGAGGGAATGAAGGGTGCAGTAGATAAGGCATTTGAATTGAAAAATATTTACTCAAACAGTTGGATACCGATGCAGTTTTCGAATTTTGATAACCCGAGAGCACATGAGCAAACTGCAAAAGAAATCCTTGATGATACAGGGAATACCGTTGATATTGTCGTTGCTGGAATTGGTACCGGTGGTACTGCATTTGGGTTAAAAAAATACTTGAAAAACGCACAGGTTTTTGGTGTCGAACCTGCTGAGAGTCCTTTATATACGGAAGGAAGAGCAGGCTCACACAACATTCAGGGAATCGGTGCAAATTTTATACCTGAAATATCAAACTTTTCCGAACTTGACGGAATTTTAACAGTAAATAGCGATAATGCAGTTGAGATGGCAGTAAAGCTTGCAAAAGAAAATGGTATTTTTTGCGGTATTTCAGCAGGAGCTAATGTTGTAGCAGCAGAAGAACTTGCGCAAAAATATCCGGAAAAACTTATTGTTGCAATTATTCCTGATACGGGAGAAAGATATTTATCAGTATGGTAACAATATTCTCTCTACAACAAGGTAGGGTGCGGGAAATAAGCAGGTTGGGTATTATTGCTGAACTCAAAACTTCAACAAGCCGACAAACAAAGTAGGTTGGGCATTCTTGCCCAACACAAACCAAAAAGGAAACATTATGCTTATACGTGCAATAAACAAAATTAAAGAAGATATCAAAGTTATTTACGAAAAAGATCCGGCAGCGAATAATATTGCCGAGGTTATTTTTTGTTATCCGGGGTTTCAAGCTCTTTTGATGCATAGAGTAGCACATAAACTTGCTTATTGGAATGTTCCTTTTTTGCCAAGATTAATTTCTTATTGGACAAGAATTTTTACAGGGATTGAAATTCATCCTAAAGCTACGATTGGGAATAGATTTTTTATTGACCATGGAGAAGGGGTTGTAATCGGAGAAACAACGATTATTGGGGATGATGTTCTTATTTATCAACAAGTTACTCTTGGTGGAACGGGAAAAGAACACGGAAAACGGCATCCGACCATTGGAAATAACGTCATTATCGGCGCTGGAGCAAAAGTATTGGGTAATATTTCAATTGGAGATAATGTAAGAATAGGAGCTGGCTCTGTTGTAGTAGAAGATGTGCCTGAAATGTCAACTGTTGTAGGGATTCCGGGGAGAGTTGTTCATCAACAATGCGTAACAGAAGATGGGGTTTTAATGCATAATAGAATTCCCGATCCTATAAAATGTGAACTCAATCGCCTAAAATACGAAGTCCAAGAATTAAAAGAAAAAATTAAGGAATAAATAGTTAGCCTTGTATATTCAGGTTTGATTTAGGTACAACCTGTGTCGTTTCTGTTGAAGCATTTTTTACAGCATCAACGATTGACCAAATACCAATGCCTGCTGCGGTTTTGTAGGATGGGTGAAACAATTGTCATTTCACCCATCGAAAAATATTTTGAT
>CAZHEI010000050.1:0-11508 GCA_964531425.1 uncultured Vampirovibrio sp.
TCGTTATTAAAATAGGTAAAGGGTAGCTCAATTTCCTTTACCGCCTGCCTCTTTTTCTTAAAAAAAATAACACTTGAACTTTTTCCACAAATTTCAATTGTAAAGATTTATGTTTTTTGACTTTAAATCATTATTACAATGATATATAATATGGGTATATGTATATCGTCAAAAACTTGAAGGACTATGATTTGTCCCACAAGCAAAGAATTTTTGCTGGTTATATTAAGGATAATGTGGATTCGTTCGTTTGTTATGAAAAAGTAACAAACCGCATGGCGTTGCGCAAATATTTTACAGCTGATAACGATTATAATATTTATACAACCGCAATAGCAGAACCGGCTTTATTATCTAAACATGCAATTGCCGGATAATCATTATAGCAATTATTAAGACATTTAAAAATTTGACAAAATATCTTGTGTATTTTATTATAAATGTAGAATTTTCTACACTTAATATTTTATTGTTTTTTAGTTTAACAAATACAAAAAAATATTGACGACGGACCCTCTTTGAACTAATATTGTAAATCGAATAGGGATATTTTAAAGACATTGGAGAGAGAATGAGAAAAAACGTTATAATAATTGTGACAATTGTACTTGCCCTAATTTTAGGACGAGCATTTACTTCTTGGATGGATAAAAACAAATCTGCGAAAGCTAAGCTTTCAATGAATACTCCTTCTGTTACAACAGATGTAGTATCTACTCGTAATGTAACAAGGCAGTTCCAATCAAATGCAAGAGTCATGGCAAAATACAGAGTTGATGTTCTTGCTCGTATTAGCGGATATCTCACTAAAAGTTATTTTAAAGAAGGGGATTACGTAAAAGCCGGACAAGTATTGTTTGAAATTGAGCCGCAAGAATACGAATATGCGGCAAGCAAAGCTAAAGCTAATCTTGATAATGCTCAATCACAATCAGATTATTATCAAAAACAATTAGCAAGATATGAGGAACTTGTTAAACAAGATTATGTTGCTCGTTCAGATTATGATAATATTCTTGCTCAATCAAATGCTTATGATGCACAAGTTAACAGCGCAATGAGTGTTTATAGAGATGCTCAACGTAATTTGGGTTATACAAAGGTGAAAGCTCCTGTTGACGGAAGAGTCGGTATTATTTCCGTAACAGTCGGAAACTTTGTGAATTCTTTAAGTGGGGCATTAACTACAATTAACAGTACAAATCCAATGTATGTTACATTTCCTATGAATTCAAAAGACTATGCAGAACTGGTAAGAATTGATGGAGCTAATGTACAAAGAGATGTAGAATTTGTTTTTAGTACCGGTCGTAAATATGAATTAAAGGGAATTCAAGATTTTTATGATAATAAAGTCGAAGAAACTACAGGTACAATTACTTTGAGAGCAACTTTCCCTAATCCGAAGGATGAATTAATTCAAGGCGATTTCGGAAGAATAATAATTTATTCTAAATCAAAAGATGACATGCCGGTTGTTCCACAAACTGCAACAATGGAAAACCAAGAAGGCACTTATTTATATATACTTGATGGAAATAATTTGCCACAAATGGTTTATATTAAAACAATGGGAACAACTGATGATAACATGTGGATTGTATCAGAAGGTGTAAAAGCAGGAGATAGAATTATTACAGGTGGTATCCAAAAAGTTATGCAGGGTAAACCTATTAAAATCGTTCAAACCTTGGATGAAAGTTCTCAAGCTAAAAAAGTCGGGATAGTAGATAAAATTAAAAATAAATTAGGTATAAAATAATGGCAGGCAACTTATTTATAAAAAGACCAAAATTTGCGATAGTAATTTCTATCGCTATTATCTTAGCAGGATTAATTTCTCTAACGACATTACCATTAGAGGAATATCCGTCAATTACACCTCCACAGGTTATCGTAAACGCAACCTATAGTGGTGCAAGTTCTGATGTTATTGCATCAACAATTGCAGCTCCTGTAGAGCTACAATTAAATGGTATTGAAGACATGTTGTATATGGAATCAAAATCTCAAAACGGTTCCTATCAATTAACAATATATTTTAACGTAGGTGCCGACCCTGATATGGCTCTGGTTAACGTTCAAAACCAGCTACAGCTGGTACAACCTAGATTGCCGGAAGAGGTTAAACGGTATGGGCTTACTGTTCGAAAATCAACCGGAGGTTCGGGGTGTTTATATATGGCATTAACCTCCCCTAACAAAACCTACAATTCACTGTTTTTAGCTAACTATGCTACGCTTTACTTAAAAGATGAATTGGCTCGTACAAAAGGTTGCGGTAGAGTTCAAATTTTTGGTGCAGGTGACTACTCAATGCGAGTTTGGTTAAAGCCTGATAAAATGGCAAGTTTGGGAATCTCTACTTCTGATATTAATACAGCAATTACATCTCAAAACGTTCAAGCTCCAGCCGGTAATATTGGGGTAGAACCGATGGATAATCCTCAAATGATGAAATTCACAATGAGGACAAAAGGACGTTTAAAAGAAGTTGAAGAGTTTGAAAACATAATTGTAAAATCAAATGTAAACGGTTCAAATGTCCGTCTGAAAGATGTTGCCAGAATTGAGTTAGGTGCAGAATCTTATTCATCAACAGTTTCTGTTGGAGAAAGTGATGTCGCAATTATTGCAATATCACAATTACCTGATGCCAATACAATAGATTTGGTTAATCGTGTTAAGAAAAAAATGGACACTTTAAGTAAAAAATTCCCTAATGATATGGAATATAGTGTTCAATATGATACAACTGAATTCGTAAGAGAATCTATTCATGAAGTTATAAGTGCGATTTTACTGGCAATTGCATTGGTTAGTGCGGTTACTTATTTATTCTTAGGTACAGCAAGAGCAGCTTTTATTCCGTTCTGTGCAATTCCGGTCTCTTTAATCGGTGTCTTTATATTCATGGCTTTAATGGGTTTTTCTATAAACTTGTTAATTTTGTTTGGTTTGGTTTTAGCAGTAGGCTTAGTTGTAGACGACGCTATTGTTGTACTTGAAAACACTCAAAGACATATTCAAGAAGGAAAAGACAGAGTAACGGCAACTGAAATTACAATGCAAGAAGTATTTGGTGCCGTAGTTGCGACATCACTTGTTTTGATGGCAGTATTTGTACCTGTTTCATTTATGTCAGGGATTTCGGGGCAAATGTATAGGCAATTCGCTGTTTGTATTGCAACATCAATTGGTTTGTCAACAGTTGTTGCGCTTACCCTATCTCCTGCATTGTGTGCAATGATACTTAAATCTGGAGAAGAAAAAACAGATTTTGAATTTATTCAAAAATTTGAAGATTGGTTTAATGGTATTAGAGATAAGTATTTATCTGCAGTTGAGTATTTTGTTAATTCTCCAAAGAAAACAATGGCTGTATTAGCTGGAGTTATTGTTTTTATCATTGGAATGTTTATTTTGACTCCAACTGGATTTTTGCCGGATGAAGACAGAGGCGCTTTATTCGTAACAGCTCAACTTCAAGATGGTGCGACTTTAACAAGAACCGGAAATATCGTACATGAAATTTCTAGAGAATTAGCTGATATTGACGGTGTTGAATCTGTTATGCAAATTAACGGCATGAACGGTGAAAATACTTCGTTTATGATTTTGCAATTAGCCCCTTGGTCTGAAAGAAAATCTTCCAAGCTTTCAATCAAGAGCATTACGTCACAAGCTAATGCTATAACCGCAAAATATCCGGAAGTAACTTCATTTGTTACTCAACCGCCGGCAATTTCCGGCATGGGTATGTACGGCGGATTTGAATATCAGCTTTTGGATAAGGGTGACAGAACTTCTGACCAATTATTTGATGAAGCACAAACCTTATTAAGAGCAGCCAGACAAAATGCAGCATTTTCAAGTCTGTATACGTCTTTTACATCATCTCTTCCACAAGTTGTTGTTAATATAGAAGAAGATAAAGCAATGGCTCAAGGAGTGCCTATTACTGAAATTTACTCAACACTTGCAGCGCAGTTTGGAGCTTCTTACGTAAACGACTTTAATAAATACGGAAGAGTTTATCGTGTATACATGCAAGCAGATGCTCCTTACAGATCTACTCTTGGCGATATTAGTAAAATTTATGTTAAAAATAATTCAGGTAGAATGGTACCTTTAAGTGCTGTTATTTCTACTCAAAACATAGTTGGACCATATTCTTTGAGCCGTTTCAATATGTATCCTGCAATTACAATAAACGGAAACCCTGCAAATGGAGTAAGTTCCGGTTCTGCAATGAAAGCCATGGAAAAGATTTCCAATGAAGTTTTGCCGACCGATATGGACTTTGCTTGGTCAGGAACTTCTTTGCAAGAACAAGATTCTTCCGGTCAAATAGGACCAATTCTGGCATTAGCCCTTACGTTTGTATACCTGTTCTTAACAGCGTTATATGAAAGTTGGACTCTTCCTATTGCAGTATTATTGATTTCTCCTGTTGCATTACTTGGGGCACTATTCTTCCAATACGTGTCAGGTTTGTCTTTGGATATCTATGCTCAGGTTGGATTGGTAATGTTAATCGGTTTGAGTACAAAGCAAGCAATTTTGATTGTAGAGTTTGCTAAGGATGCAATAGATAAAGATGGTCTGGGGTATAGAGAAGCTGCAATGCAAGCTGCAAAACTACGTTTCAGAGCCGTTATGATGACTAACATTGCGTTCATTTTGGGCTTATTGCCATTGGTATTTGCATCCGGAGCCGGTGCAGGGAGCAGACACTCAATCGGAGTTTCTGTTTTTGGTGGTATGATAGCTGTTGCGTTCTTAGGAAGTATCATGGTACCGGCATTTTTTGTAGCTGTTAATGTAATGAAAGAATTGACATCAAAATATATTCAAAGGAATAAAAAATAAATGAAAAAACTAGTCGTATTTTTAATAATGATATTAGCAATAAATCCTACTTATGCAGCTTTTTGGCATAAAGAACAACCTCTTGGGAATGAGATTGTAAAAGAAGAATATCCAGAAAGCAAAGACGTTGAACCTAGGATTGAAGAACCTTCAGAAAACCTTGTTATTTCAGGCGGGGTTGAAGAAGTTATGGACATTTCATTAGAAGAATGTCTAAGGGCGGCTCTTGGAAACAATCCTCGCATTCAATCTGCAATGCAAGATGTTTTTGCATCTGATGCTAGAATCCGACAAGCATGGTCATCTTATTTCCCTCAAATAAGCTGGCAAACCGGTTATACAAAGATTAAACAACTTCAATTGTCAGATGCGTTAGGACAAAACCTTGTATTCAATTATTATATTTTAGGTCAAATCTCTGCCTCCCAAATGCTTTACGATTTTGGAGTTACACAAAATCTTGTAACAATTCGAAAATTAGACAACAAAGCCTATAAAATAACTTTAACGGGAACTGTTAATGATGTGGTTTGCGAGGTTAAAAAAGCTTATTATAACTTGCAATATGCATTAGAAGCTAAAAAAGTGGCAGAAGAAATGGTTGCAAGATATGAATCCTTTTATAATCAAGCAAAAGCATTTTACGTAGCAGGAACATCTCCAAAAGTTGATGTAACGATTGCGGAAGTCAATTTGAGTAATTCAAAATTATTATTAATTCAGTCTGAAAATGCAGTAGAGATTGCTATGGCGAAGTTAAACAACGCAATGGGATTGCCTTACTCTAACAGATATAAAATTTCTGATAATTTACGATACAATCCTTGTGATATAACTTTGAATGAAGCGATTTCGACAGCAAAGGAATCTCGTCCTGAATTTCAATTGGCTGAAGTTAAGGTTGAAGAAGCCAGACAAAATGTTAAATTAGTGAAAAAATCGTATTTTCCAACAATCACAATAGAAGGTCAATACCAAAAAGGGGGTAAACATTGGACCTCAAATTATGGTTATAATTATGGCGGATATTTAAATTTCCCAACAATAAATGCAATGCTGATAAAAAATGAAATAAAAGAAGCAAAAGCTTTACATTCAAAAGAACAGGCTAATGCAATGAATACTCATAATAATATTTATTATGAAATTCAACAATCATATTATTCAATGATAGAAAAGAAAAATTCGATTCCGGTTGCATTTCTTGGTTTAAAGCAAGCTAAAGAAAACTATGAATTGTCTTATGGAAGATATAAAGTCGGAGTAGGAAATCCGGTTGAATTAAAAGAAGCACAAGTTCAATATCAGGATGCAATGTTGAAATATTATAATTCTTTGTATCAATTTAATTCTGCAAGAGCTGACTTAGAAAAATACATTGGTAAAAATATTGCAGATGGAGAAATTCAATTGGATGTAGATAATAATTGTAAAAAGAATTCTAAACGAAAAGCAAAGAAAAATTCTTAAATAAATGCCTAATTCTATTAAATCGCCAGCATTTTATTCCGATTCATTAAGAAATGTAACGAAATCGTCAAAAAATTAAAGATTTAACAAAAAATGCCGTTATACATGGTACTAAGGGACTATTATAAAGGAAAGCGGTTTCAATCTATGGGAATGGCAGCATCACAAGTTAGATTATTGCAACTTACCAGCCGAAAAAACGATATCGGCTACGAGTTGACACGTCTGTCTAATGAGAAAGTGTCACTTTCCAGAGATATGCAAAAAATTTCAAAAAATTATCAAAATGCTCTTAATCAAAAAGTATTAAAGTGGTCTAATAATTCGGGTGTATCGTATGTTGATTTGAGTTATCAAAATCTAATGAAACCAAGTTCAATGAACCAAAATATTCCTTATTTATTAACTGACAGCAGTGATAGAGTTGTTGTTGATTCAGAGTATCAAAAGTATGCTGCAATGATATCTTCAACAGGAGCTGCCGGTGGAAACTGGGAAAATGTTCGTACTCAAGTACTATCCGAACTAACCGGAATTGACTCTACAAAACTTGATTCGGCTGATAATTATTTAAAAACAGTTTACGAAAAAGAAGACACTATCAATAATTTGATTGATAGTGAACCTCAAAAACCTACAAAAAAAACAAATACTGCTAATTTTATTGCAAATATTGGCTCTTCTACAGGAATCGATAAAAAATTTTCAAAAGGGGATGATTGGGAAAGCGCTTATAATAAAGGTGCAACAATAGATCTTGGAAACTCAACATCCGCTTCAATAAATTTACAAAAAATATTAAATCATATTTCAACAGAACTTGGTGCTTATATTGATGAACCGGAATTATTAAAAGAAGCTTGCGATACATTTTTCAATGATCAAGTAGCTATTATTCAAAATTCTCAAACACAAGGAAATAGTCAATCTCTTAAGAGTGACCAAACTCCGCTAAGCGGAAACGCAAATAATTTTAAAATCAATGTAACACAAATGATTGATACTATACTGGGTTCTTATGCCTCACTTGGCGGAGAAGTAGAAAGAGGTGGCTATAGCAATGCAGATATGTATATCTGGAATGATATAGACTCTAAATCTTATCAAAATTGGGAAACTGAGCATGCAACTTGGCAAACAAACTATGATGCAGCTACAGCTGAATATAACAGTGCCGTTTCTTCGAAAAATCAATTATTTACAGCAGAAGAAGAATCACTGATTGAGTTCTATGATACGTTATTCTCTGCCATAGCAGAAAAAGGCTGGACTTATAATAATCAAGTAAATGATGCTGACTACTTGAATGATATGCTACAAAACAATTTGTACATGATGACAACCGTCGAGCAAAATAGGAATGTTGATTATGATGAAAATTCAAATGAATACATTATATCATGGGATAATAACTATACTTCTAATATTGCAAGCAACTTCTCCAACATCTTTACTGTAAATGATTCTGATGCAAGGGAAGATGCTCTTGTTGAATATGAATATCAAAAGAGTATTATAAGTCAAAAAGAAACTAAAATTGATACAAGAATGCAAGATTTGGAAACTGAGCAATCTGCAATAAATCAAATGATTCAGAGCGTTGAAAATGTCGAAAACGACAATATTAAGCGAACCATGGAATGGTCTGCTTAACGATTAGCTTTGTTTATGTTACTCTTTATATAGTAATATAAGGAGAATTCTTGTGTTTGAGTCGTTATCAGATAAACTTCAAGATATTATTGCAAAAACTTCCGGTCAAAAAGAATTGACACAGGAAAATATGCAAGATGCGCTTAGAGAAATCAGAAGAGCCTTATTAGAGGCTGACGTTAATTTGCGTGTTGTTAAAGCTTTTATTTCAAATATAAAAGACCGTGCTGAAGGGGAAGATGTTGTACATGGTGTAAATCCGTCACAACAATTAGTCAAAATTGTTCATGATGAATTAATAGACATTTTAGGTAAAGAAGCTAAACCTTTGGATTTTTCAGGGGATCCTAATTTGATTATGATGCTAGGTTTGCAAGGTTCTGGAAAGACAACCTCTTCTGCTAAACTTGCGGTTAAACTTAAAAATGAAGGAAGAAATCCTTTATTGGTTGCTTGTGATGTCTATAGACCAGCAGCGATTACTCAATTAAAAACTCTTGGTTCTGAAATTGGAGTTGAAGTTTATTCAGAAGATAATGTTAATAATGTCCAAACAATTATCGGGAATGCTATTAATTATGCAAAAGGAAAAGGTTTTAATACATTAATTCTTGATACAGCTGGACGACTTCAAATTGACACAGATATGATGGCAGAATTATTACTGATTGACAGAGTATTTCATCATGCTGAAAAGCTCCTCGTTATTGATTCAATGACAGGTCAAGAAGCTGTTAACGTTGCTGAGAACTTTGATGCACAACTTTCTATAACAGGCTTAGTACTTACAAAGCTCGACGGGGATTCCAGAGGTGGCGCAGCATTAAGTATTGTTTATTGCACAGGAAAACCTATCAAACTAACAGGAACAGGAGAAAAGCTTAATGCCTTAGAAGATTTTTATCCGGAAAGAATGGCTGATAGAATTCTTGGAATGGGAGATATTGTTTCTCTTGTAGAACGAGCACAAGAAGTTTTTGATGAAAAAACAGCTCGTGAAATGGAAAAGAAAATGGCAAAAGCCGAATTTTCTTTCAATGATTTCTTAAAAATGCAATCTCAAATGAAAATGTTTGGCTCAATGGATCAACTTTTGGGAATGATTCCGGGGTTAAAAATGTCAAAAGATGACAGACAGATGATTTCACACGAAGGTGAAAAACAGATGAAAAAGATTGAAGTTTTCATTCAATCAATGACTCCGGAAGAACGAGAAAATCCTGAATTAATGAATTCCTCACGTAAAAAAAGAATTTCACAAGGCTCCGGAATCCCAATACACGATATTAATATTTTCATTAATCAGTTTGAGCAAATGCGCAAAATGATGAAGGGAATGTCTGATATGAAAAATATGTTTGGTAAAATGGGAAATAAGCTTGGGCAACAAGGTGCCGGCATGTTAGCAATGAAAGAAATGCGCAAAAATATGCGACGATTTAAGTAAAAAAGTAGGAAATTATGAAACTTATTGTAGGATTAGGAAATGTAGGTCAAAAGTACACTTTTACAAGGCATAATGCAGGATTTATGCTTGCAGATAGTATTGCAATAAATAATAACCTTACATTTCGTGAAAATACTCGTTTGAAATGTTTTATGACAAATCTTCGAAACGGTTATGATGACTATCTTATAATAAAACCTACTACTTTTATGAATCTTTCAGGAGAATCAGTTCGTGCGGTAATGGACTATTATAAAATTCCGATAAAAGATATATTAATAGTTTACGATGATTTGAGTCTTGAAATTGGCAAAATCCGTTTTAGAGCAAACGGTTCTGATGGCGGACACAATGGAATTAAATCTATAATTCAACATCTTGGAACAAAAGATGTTGCGAGATTGAAAATCGGAATTGGACCGCAACCAAATATTCCATCAGAAGTTTTTGTTTTACAAAACTTTTCGAAAGAAGAGTTAGAAACATTAAAAACAAGTATTAGCAAAGCAAAAGACGGAATTGAATGTTTTTTCAAAGAAGGAATTGCTGTAGCTCAAAATAAATTTAACTAGGAGTAAATAATATGAAATTAGCAGAACAACTTGAACAAGATGAAAAATACGAAGAAGCATATGCTGAATATAAAAAAGAACTTCCACACAAACAAGGTGACATTGAGCTATTGACCAAATTAGCGCACCTTGCATTGATTTTAGACAGAAAAGAAGATGCAAAAGCTTATTACGGTAGGATTTTAGAAGTTGACCCACCAAACATATTAGCGCATGAACAACTTATTGATTTATTTGTGCATGAAGATAAGTTTAAATACTATCTGCTTAGAGGGAATTTACACGCACTTCAACAACAAATGAACCATGCAAAAAGTGATTACAGAAAAGCTATTGACCACGCTAAAGACCAAGTTGAAGCACTACCGGCAAGATATCTTTTTGCAGGACTCGCAGAAGGTCAAGAAAAATATCAAGAAGCAATTGATGAATACTTAAGAATTGCAGATTACGATGAAAAAAATCCGGTTGTATTCTTAAAATTAGCAGAACTTTATGAAAAAACAGAAGGTATTTCATCTGCAATAAATATTCTTGAGCGAGGTCTAAATGACAACGGATTTAAAGATTTTGAAGAAATTCTTGCAGGTTATTATATAAGAAATTCTCAACCTGAAAAAGCATATAAACTTACTCAAAAAGATTTAACAAAAGCTCGTGCCTTAATGGATATGGGCAAAAATGATGAAGCCTTTGAAATCTTGAATCGAGTTAAAGACCAATACAAAGGTCAAACCCTTATTCATTCTCTTTTAGCTCAATACTATTTCCAAAAAGGAATGAAGGATGAAGCATTCAAAGAAATTGATGAATACGCAAAAATTGATCCAAATTCTCCATTGATTTATCAAATGCGAGCTTTAATCTATGAATCAATTGGAGATTCTTTTAATGAACACGTAAATTGGGGAAAATACAATATTCTCAAGGGCGAAAAAGAAGTTGCATTAAATGAATATATGACAGCTTATCAATTTAATAATAAAAATATTGATTTAATTGAAACAATTGCTATCCAGCTTGAATCCTTGAAAGACACAACTAAAGCATGTGAATTTTATGAAAGACTTGTGGAATTAGAACCAAATAATGCAAATGCTCTTCAAAAATTAGCCATATTCAGAGATTCAATCGGAGATTATGTTGGTGCATTCGATTACATGGAAAGACTGAAATCAATTGACCCTAGAAATAAATTTGTAAATGATAATTTTGAAGGTTACAAAGACCGTGCTGAAAATGGTGGAGGATTTGCATCTTTCTTCAAAAGTATTTTTGGAAAAAGAATGGGTTAAATTCAACTTTGCACTTTTTGTATAGCATTCAATAGTGAACTAAGAACTGGATTCTTAAGTAGATACATTTTCTAAATGCTGAATATCATGAAAATTGCGAGGCGGATTTCTTTCAGAAATCCGCCTCGCAACATAACTATTAATTATATTCAATCAAGAATTATAATTTAGAAGCAACTAATCTCAAAGTTTCAGCCAA
>CAZHEI010000051.1:0-11324 GCA_964531425.1 uncultured Vampirovibrio sp.
AATTTGAAGTTGAATTATCAACTCGTCCTGAAAGCTATGTTGGTGAACTTTCTAACTGGGAATTAGCTGAGGCAGGCTTAAAAGAAGCTATGGATAAACGTGGAATGAAATATGACATCAACGAAGGTGACGGCGCATTCTACGGTCCTAAAATCGACTTCAAAGTTAAAGATGCTTTAGGAAGAACTTGGCAATGTGCTACAATTCAGTTAGACTTCAACTTACCTGCAAGATTTGATATCAAATATCAAGACAAAGACGGATCAATGAAAACTCCGATTATGCTTCACAGAGTAATCTTTGGTTCAATGGAAAGATTCCATGGTATTTTGATTGAACATTACGCAGGCGCATTTCCAACTTGGTTGGCTCCAACTCAAGTTGCAATTGTTCCTATCAGCAACGAAAAACACATTGATTTTGCTGAAGCTGTTTACAAAAAAATGCGTGCAGCAGGCATAAGAGTAAAACTTGACGACCGTTCTGAATCTATGAACTATAAGATTAGAGAAAGTCTTCAAGACAAGAAAATTCCTTATGTTTGTGTAATCGGCGATAAAGAAATCGAAGCAAACACAGTTGCTGTTCGTAAACGTGGCGTGGGTCAAGTTGGAACAGTTAGTGTTGATGAATTTGTTGAAAACATCTTGAAAGAGATTAAAGACAGAGCTTAACGTTGTAAGGAGGGAATGTATTAACATTCCCTCCTTATGTAACAAAATAAAAAGGTAGATTGCCACGGGCTAATGCCCTTGCAATGACACCAAGCTGGTAGTTTTATGCCCAGTCATTGCGAACGAATGTGAAGCAATCCAGCTTATTGAAGTTATCTCATTTAATAATGGTATTTTTCAAGAGGAAAATTATGTTAAAAACGTCACAACCACTATTTGATTTTGACAAAAGTTTTAATACAACAATTATCGGTACAGATGAAGCCGGACGTGGTCCTGGAGCAGGTGGTGTTTTTGCAGCTGCTGTATATTTTGATAAAATAACAGAAGGACTAATATCTGACCTATCTATTTTGAATGATTCAAAAAAACTTACTCCTAAAAAACGTGATTCAATTTTTGACACAATAAAAAACAATACAATTAATGAAATTATTTGTGTTGAAGTTAATGAAATTGAGAAAATTAATATATTAAATGCAGCTCTAAAAGCTATGAATCTTGCTTGTACAAGTATAATCAAAGAAATTGGAGTTGAAAACACATTAACTCTCGTTGATGGAAACAAGTTAATAAAAAACTACTCTTATCCACAAGAATTTGTTATAAAAGGAGATTCTAAATCAGCATCTATTGCTGCCGCAAGTATCCTTGCTAAAGTTTCAAGAGATAGATATATGGAAAATTTACACGATGAGTTTCCGATGTATAATTGGAAAAAGAATGCAGGGTATTTAACAGCTGAACATCTTCAAGCGATTGACAAATACGGAATTTGCAAGTATCACAGACCATCTTTTTTAAAAAAGCATTTTGAGAAACAAGGAGTATAAAATGGACGATAACAAAATTATTATTACAGTTTCAGGAAGTGACAAAGTTGGAATTGTTTCAAGTGTTTCAACAGTTCTTGCACAACATAAAGTTAATATTGAAGATATTAAGCAAACTCTTATGCAAGGACATTTTGTAATGTTTATGCTTTGTGATATTTCTTCTGCAACAGTAAATTTTAAAGAGCTCAAAAATGTTTTAATCGAAACAGGTAATAAACTTGAAGTAGAAATTTGGGTACAAAAAAAGGGTATTTTTGAAAAAATGCACACTGTATAAAATTATAAAAAATGAATGAACAAGATTATCAAAAACTTCAAGAATTAGCAACCACTTTTCGTCGAATAAATGAGAAAGTAAAACTTTTGGGGTTACTTAGAAAAGCAAAAGATGAATATGACAAAAACAAATTTTCAGATTGCAAGGATACTTGTGATGAAATTCTTGTTAATGACCCTCATAATGCAATCGCACTAAGAGGTTTAGGTTGTATTGCACAAGCTATGGGGAATGATGAAGATGCATTAAATTATTATTTCCAAGCAATTGAATTTTCTAAAAATAAAGAAATTGAATATACACTTATCGGAACGGTTTATTATAATCAAGATGATTATGAAAATGCTATCAAATATTACAATCTTGCAATTGAAACAAATGATAGTTATGACCCTGCTTATGATGGCAGAAATCAATCAATGTTAGAAAATCATTTGCAAATTCTTGATATGCAAGATGCATTAATTAAACGTAACATGTTTAAATAATTCAAAGTTGAGTTATAAATTTAATTTTCTAAAAAATACCTTAAATTGTAGATTGTTTACAATTTAAGTATTTTTTTTCTCCATTTAATATTAGGTTGGAAAAACAGGAGATAAATTATGACAATCAAAATATTACTTGTTGAAGACCAAAAATTAATGCGTATAGGAATAAAATCTTTGTTTTGTGATTATCCGGAATTGGAAATTATTGGAGAAGCTTCTACAGGAAAAGAAGCACTTGAAAAAGCAAAACTCATTAAGCCGGACATTATCCTGATGGATTTAGGGTTGCCTGATATAAACGGAATTGAAGCAACAAAACAAATATTAGAACACAATAACAATATTCGTGTAATAGTTTTGACCTCTCATATTACGGAAGAAGAAGTAACAGCTTCACTCCAAGCCGGTGCAAGTGCGTATGCAATTAAAGATATTTCAACAGATTTCTTGATGAGTATTATAAAAATGATAAAAGCAGGGGCAATGTGGCTTGATCCGCAAATAGTGCCGTTTATACGAGATAAAAATTGTGGAATTATTCCGGCAAGACAACTTTCAAGAACGGTATTCAAGGAAAGACATTCAAATCTTACTCAAAGAGAATATGAAGTTCTAAAACTTATTGTTGATGGTCAATCTAATAGTGATATTGCAAAAACTCTTACAATTAGTGAGCATACGGCAAAAGCTCACGTTTGTAATATTATTCAAAAACTTGTAGTTGATGATAGAACACAAGCCGCTGTTAAAGCATTAAAAGAAGGACTAGTTTAATACCTAGGTGGAATGTTCTAAAGACTAACTTCTTTAATAGTGCCGGATTTTTGCACAAACGGGATTTTGAAACCAAACAAATTTTTATTTTCAATCGAACTTTGTACAAAAATTATGCCACTATGTCCTTCTATTATTTTTTTAGAAGCATATAATCCTAAGCCAATGCCAAGCTCATTATGAGCTGAAGCGTAAGATACATAGCGAGCAAATATTGATTTTTGTTTGTCCTCCGAAATATAAGGACTGTCATTTTGAAATTCAAAACATGCATTTTTATTTTGACTATAAATAAAAAGATTCAATGTACTATTAGAAAAAGCATATTTAATACCATTTGATAATAAATTCATAATTACACGTTTTATCTGCACTCTGTCAGCATGTACCATTTTAGAAACGAGTTGATTATCAATGTTAATTATTACATCTTTATCTTTGGCAACATATATCATTTCCGAAACGCATTCATTAACTAATTCCGGCAAGGAAAAATCTTCAAAATTCAGTTTTATAATTCCTCCATAATTTTTGTACGTAGCTAACAAAGAAGATAGCATCCCATTCATATACCGACAAGAATCCAAAACCATTTCTAACAAATCTCTTTGTTCAGAAGGAATTTCTCCAAAACAACCTTTCAATAGGAGTTCCAAACTACGAATTTGTGCAATGGTAGGATTTTTTAAGTCGTGACCTATCGATGCAACAAAAGTTTCTCGCTGTGCTTGTAATTGTTTTTCTGCATCTATATTATTTGCAAGAGTTATTACTCCCGTAATATCCCCGTTAAAATCTTTCATTGGCACTTTAAAAACTTTGTACCAATGTTTATTTTCTTTTAAATCTGTAACCTCTTTTTCTTTAATTAGAATTTTGTTGTCTTTTAAAACACAAAGATTTTCTTCGGTTTCTGAATCTTTATTCCTATCCAAATTAATATGAATATTAGAAAATGCATCATAACCTTCATCTACAAAATCTTTTGATGGTTTTGTACCCGCAATGTACTCCAAATCTCTATTTTGCAAATAAATAATCATTGGAATATTTTCAAGTAAAGATTTTATCTGATAATGTTTTAAAACAAATCGTTCTTTAATATTTTCTTCATAAGTTATATCTTTAATCATTGAAATAATTCCAATTAATTCTTTTTGATAAAAAATAGGAGTTGATGTAACACTCAAAAACTTTTCAGAATCGTCATTTAAACTCAAAAAATATGTTATTGGTTTATGCTCTTTTAGAATTGCAAAACTAACTTCTTTTACAATTTTTTGATTTTCCGGAGTCAAAAATGGGGCTTCTTTTTTACCAATAAACTCAGACGGATTTTCTATTTTGTAACAATTACAAAATGTCTTGTTCATTGTTCTATAAAACAAATTCTTATCTTTGTAAATAATTCCATCCGGACATTCTTTGAACACCATATCAAGTATGTTTACAAAGGAAGAACTAAATTCTGCTATATTTGTAGCAATATTCTTAAGGCTTTCCACAGGATTTATTCTCCTAATTATGTATAAGCCTATTCTATAATAGCTATGCAGTGTATTATATAGCCCAATTGTCCTATTTTATTATTTCTACATAAACCGGATTATAAGTAAGCGTTAGTTGATTAGAACATATATTGCGATATTTATTTTCAAACTGTATTAAATCTTTTTTAGTCCAAATAGTATTTTTTATTGCATTTACACCTGTTAATTGCAAATGTTTTAAAACCGCCTTTGAATTTTCAAAATCCAAAGTATAAATTTCAGAAAAAATTTTACTATTAGGAAAATTTTTCACTAATTCTTCTGTAGAATAGTAATTAAGAGTAGTTCCTGTTATCAAGCTTATTTCTTTAAAATTTTCTTTTCCGAAAGTGGAAAAAATCAATTCTCCACAATCTGTAAGACTATTTGCCAAAGTCTTAATCATACTTTTGAAATCATTTACCCATTGCAAGGATGCATTTGCAACAATTAAATCGTATTTTTCTAAGTGAAATTTTTCAATATCTGCCTGAATAAAATTGATTGCAGGGTTAATTGCATTAATATAATTTCTACAATCAGGAACAATATCAATTGCTGTATATTGTTCAAATTCTATTGAGTTGTTCAACAACTCTGTAAGAAATCCTGTTCCACAACCAATTTCCAAAACTTTTTTGTAATGAGTTTTGTTCAATAATGTAACAAGTTTTTCAGCCATTTTTTTCTGAATTTTTGCATTTTCATTATAACTGGGCAAAGACTTTGAAAATCTGGTTTGAATTAAATCTTTATTCATAAAATTTCGCTCCATTTTTTAAATAAATGAAACGGATAATGTCCTGATTTTAAATTAGCTTCAATATTCCAGTATACACATTGAGATTTTGTCGGAATAATTTTATCATTATCACTAATTATAACTTTACTATATTCAAATCCTTCTTTTGCTGAATAATTTTTTATCGCTATTAATTCACCTTTTTGATTTTCAGTCTCTCTATTTGGTTTTATATCATCTGCGAATTCTTCATTGTCTAACATATTTAAGACAAATTTTTCTGAATTAAAGCCTCTAATTGTTAAATCATAGATTTTAGGATTGATTCCGAATTTTAAATCAATTGGTGACAACGTCCCATTAATTGCAACTGAAAATTGAACTCCAAAATTAAAATTAGTTGCTACCATTACTCCCATTGACCAAGCAACAAGATTTTTTTCCGCATAATTATTTAATACACTAAAATCAAAATCAGTTTTCAAATTGTTGTAATCATAAAACATAACAACATCATAATTTTCTACTTCAATGTGTTTAACAGCATTTTCATCCATGCCTAAACCGTTAAAAAATATTATTAATCTTGAATTATTTTGTTTATTCAACCATTTATACTTCATAAATACATTATACTACGAAGTATATTTGTGATATTATTTATAGGTATTTTAAATAATAGAAAGGGAGAGAAATGGCACAAAGAATTGGTGTTGACGTAGGTGGAACTAACGTAAAAATCGCTCTTGTAAGCGACGAAGGTAAAATTATTTATTCAAATTCTATCCCAACTCGTGCAGAAATGGGTTATGAATATACAGTAAATAGCATGAAAGAAGCTATCAAAGACCTTCTAAAAGAAACAAAACTTGAGCCAAAAGATATTGAAGGGATGGGTTTTGGTTTCCCAGGACAAATTGATTGTCAAAAAGGGATTGTAAGACTTGCTCCTAATATTCCTGGATGGGTGAATGTTCCTATTGCAGAAATCATGGAAAAAGAATTTGGAATTCCAACTCGTGTTGATAACGACGTAAGAACAGCTGCTTTAGGAGAATTAAATTATGGCGCAGGAGTTGGATGCCAAAACATGGTTTGTATTACAGTTGGAACCGGTATTGGCTCTGGTCTTGTAATCAACGGAAAGCTTGTTCGAGGAGCTTCAAATGCAGCCGGTGAATTAGGTCATATTAAATTAAACATGGAAGGCGGACCTCTTTGTGGATGCGGAGACAGAGGTTGTTTAGAAGCTTATGCTTCAGGTCCATCTATTGTTGCTATGGCAGAAGAATATATTAAAGGTGGTAAATCAACTCGTTACAGAGAGCTTGCTAATCCTGATATTACTCCGTATATTGTTTCAGTTGCAGCTCAAGAAGGAGACCCGGTTGCAAAACAAATTTTCAGAATTATGGGCGAATACATTGGTATAGGTTTAACCTCAGTAATAAATTTACTTAATCCGGAAAAAATAATTATTGGCGGTGGTGTTGCTGCTGCCGGAGATATTTTGTTTGACCCAATAAAAGAAACAATTGCAAAACGTGCAATGACTATTCAAAAAGAAGCGGTTGAAATTGTTCCGGCTCAATTAGGAAATAATGCAGGTGTAATCGGTGCAAGTTTATTGATTAAATCATAAAATTACTACCTAAATCCAGTAAAAAAAAAGAAGCACCGAATTGGTGCCTCTTTTTTGTTTATCCTTATAATATTTCCATCACAGGATCTGATTGTCTTGTTTCAGGAATTTCTTTTAAATCCGGTAAATCATACTCTTTTTTCGGTTTTGCAAGATCTGTTTGCTTGTCAGGAGCAATTGCTGTTTTCTTTGAATACTTAGCAATTGCCGGATCCGGATTTGCTTTTTGATTATGATAATCTTGCATAATCACATTTACAAATCGTTTTGTTTCTTTAAAAGGAGGAATAGTTCCGCCATATTTTTTTACATTTCCTGGTCCTGCATTATATGCAGCAAGAGCAAGCTCTGTTGAACCAAACATTTTATACATCATTTGATAGTATGTTAAACCGGCTTTAACATTTTCACTTAAATAGTATGGGTTATAGCCGATTCTTTTTGCGGTTGAAGGAAGTAATTGAAATACTCCAACTGCGCCATAAGGACTTTTTAACTCATGTTTAAATCCTGATTCTTTTTTTGCAATACTTAGGGCGAGTGCCGGATCAATTCCCATCTCCATAGAATGCTTCACAATGGTCTCTTTGACAACATCTTCTGATATTGCCGCCTGTGCATTCACTGTTAGGAATGATACTAATGCAATAGCTGTTAAGACTATCTTTTTAATCATCGAAATCCTCGTCGTTATTGTAAATTGGATTCTGTATATTATCTCGAAAATCCTCATTACGGTTTCACTATGTTCTCGTTTGATTCTTATCAGAACGCATTTCCTAAATTTCTTGTGCCGTTTTATGCACCGTGCCCTCAAGAAACTTGTTAGGCTGCTCTTTCTGCTAATCCTCGCACTCCGGCTTGGATAAATAACTATACAGAAATTGTATTACCAGCATTATAGATTAAACAAAATTATTTTTCAACATGTCAAGTTGTACAGTATAAAAGCAAATATAAAACCTCTTTTGGGACAAAGTTAAAATTTTTCTGCAAACGAACTTTGTAACATATCTTAACACAAAAGGCAATTTTTTAATCTAAAAATACTTTATAAATATATAGGGAAAAATTTTAGTATTAGGAGACTTAATTATGGCAGTTGGAGCAAGAGATTACATTGACAAACTATTAGTAAAGAAATACGCAGATGAGAAAGTAGATAATCATGAAGCGATGGAATCAATGATTAATCCGGACAAAATGTTAGAAGTAATGAATGATGTTGCAATGATTCAACGTAATATGTTTGCATTGTCACAACGATTACAAAATACCTGTTATGCAATTAACGCAAGAACCGCAAGATACAAAGAAAAACAAGCAAGTTAAATTGCATAAAATCCCCGCCCCTTACGAGGCGCACTATTGTCACGAATAATTTAACATAAATTATAATGTCATCCTGAATAGCCGACGAAATTAGACATTGTGTTTGTGGTTGAGATAATAAATAAGGCGTATTTCAGGATCTTAGCAACTTGGCATAATACTTATGTTTTGGTCAGATCCTGAACAGCTTGAAAATTACGGACTCACATCCTTATTTTCTACGCTTTCAGGATGACATTATAACTTGTAAGTTGGGCACTTCAGCATGAATGGAAAATTGAAAGTGGAAAGTGGAAAGTGGAAAATTGTTACAGGATTTTTCAAGAAAAAAATCGTTAAATTCCATTCAACTCTTCAACCATTCAACCTTTCATCTTTAATAACCCTCGATTCACGAAAAAAAACTCCTCTCCGAGGGAGAGGACACAGTTGTGCTTGCGTTAGCAAGCTACAAATGTGCGGTGAGGGGTTAATTGTAGGTTGGGGTTTCACCCCCAACAACACTTCTCATAATGGATAATTGAAAGTTGAAAATGGAAAATTGTTACAGGATATTTCAAAGAAAAATCCCGTAACCTCTTATTCACCTATTCACTTATTTACTTATTCACTTCCAAGTAATTTTTCAATTGTGCATTTCTTTCTTTTTCATTGCGAGGGAAAAAGAAAGAAACGCACCCAAAGAAAGAAAAACAACGCTGTTTTTCTACGTCTTCACTGCGTTCAGCCGTTCGTTTTGGGTTCGGCTACGCCGAATCTTTTTACCCTCGCTAACTCGGAGCTACGCTCCTCAATCAACGCTCGGGGGTAAATATAATGGCTGGGCATGTGACTACCAGTTTGTTGTCATCCTCGAGCGCTAGCTCGGGGATCCAGCTAATTGAATTAAAAATGGAAAATGGAAAGTTGAAAATTGTTACGGAATTTTTCAAGAAAAAACCGTAATCCTCTAATCACTATTCACTATACAAATAAAACCTGTCATCCTGAAAGCGTAGAAAATAAGGATGTAAGTCCGTAATTTTCAAGCTGTTCAGGATCTGACCAAAACATAAGTGCCACGCCAAATTGGTAAGATCCTGAAATACGCCTTATTTATTATCTTAACCACAAATACAATGTCTAATTCTGTCGGCTATTCAGGATGACATTATAATTTATAGTCCCCCCCCCGATTCATTACTCACTATTCACAATTCACAAAACCCGTAACCTCTTGGTCACCTGATCACCTAGTCACTTGGTCACTAAATTTTGCCCCCTCACCCTAGCCCTGTCTTGGATTATTCGGGATGTCGGCGGAGTAACGTCCGACCGACACCTTACGGGCTTGCTCGCTATCGCTCGGCATCGCCCTACCGAAAATCCGCTCTCCCGCAGGGCGAGGGAACATTGCTTGTAATCACTTGATCACTTTGTCACCTAGTCACTTTACAACAACTGCAAAGCTATACTCGGACTCTGGTTCGCAGTCGCCATCAAGGTTGCGCTGGCTTGTTGAAGGATTTGCATTTTAATATATTCAGACGAAAGTTCAGCTATATCCGCATCCTGAATCGTCGAACGTGAGGAAACTAGGTTATCATACTGTGTAGCAATCTCGTCAAGTGCACTTTCAAGACGGTTTGACACAGCGCCGAATTCGGTTTGCTTGGCAGTGGTTGCACTTATTAATTTATCTATTTCTTCTAAATAATCTTTTTGTGTCAATCCTATACCTCGAAGAGAAGTGACATTTATTGAGAATGATGTATTCAAGGAAATTTGCGAATTGTTTGATGCATTTATACCAACTTGAAAATTAAATGAAACATCATCTGGTTCAGGTAATTCTGACAAATAATAGCTATCTACAGAATTCGCATAACCACAAACTAAACTTTCAACTCCTCCGCCAATGCGTTTGACAGAACCTGTTGCATAACAATTTGTTACTGTTACAGCTGGGTCACAAGCTCCCACTATGATTGAAGAATAATCAAATCCGGTTATATCGGCATTCTCTAGACCCAAATTCTTGATATCACCGTATACATTTCCACCAAATAAACCTTGACAGTTTTCACCGGTTCTCTTTATGTACAAATTAGAAACAATATATCCGTTACCGTCAAAAGTTCCATTGAATTGACGTTGTCCTCCAATTGGAGTCCACCCATTTCCTGATGAATAAGCACTCAAATCAATATCATTAGCCAGCACAAACTCTCCGCCTTTAACCGTTATTGAAGCAAGTTTTTGCAGTTCTTCTGCGGTTGAAATGGAATATGTTCCGCTTGTAATTGTAGAATCGTAAGCTACACTTGCAAGAGAGGTCATTGAGGATGTATCTTTTTTAGTGACTTCATTTGTAAAAGCACTTTTTGTTTCGCCAAAGAGTTTAATCCCATTGTATTCGGTATTTTTATAATTTCTTTCAATCTCATCAACAAGTGCATTTACTTCTGCATTAATTGCTTTCAAGGAATCTTCACCATAAGTTCCATTACTTGCTTGTTCTTGCAGGTCACGTAGTCTTTGAAGTTTGTCTTGAATAAGGCTCAAAGATTCTTCTGCTGTAGTAACCAAGTCCAATCCCATTGCACAATTGTCTTCTGCCACCATGTAGGCGTTGATTTTGGTGGTCATGTTGGTTGCGATAGAATAGTTCGCCGCATTGTCTTTTGCATGGTTGATTTTCGCACCGGAAGTCATTCGCTCAATCGCTTGATTGAGTTTATTGGTGCTCGTTTTGAGGGAGTTTTGAGCGATAAGGGAGGAAAGGTTTGTTCTAATCGTTAAGCTCATGCACACCTCCTTTTATTCGGAAGTGAATAAGTGACTGGGTGATTGAGTGAATAAGTTGTTACAAGCGATGTTCCCTCGCCCTGCGGGAGAGCGGATTTTCGGTAGGGCGATGTCGAGCGATAGCGAGCAAGCCCGTAAGGTGTCGGTCGGACGTTACTCCGCCGACACCCCGAATAATCCAAGACAGGGCTAGGGTGAGGGGGTAATAAAACTTCTGTAACAATTTTCCATTTTTTACTT
>CAZHEI010000052.1:0-11114 GCA_964531425.1 uncultured Vampirovibrio sp.
CCCTCGCCCTGCGGGAGAGGGCTAGGGTGAGGGGGCAAAATCAAGTGACCAAGTGATTACGGGTTTTGTGAATCGTGAATAGTGAGTAATGAATCGGGGGGGGCTATAAATTATAATGTCATCCTGAATAGCCGACAGAATTAGACATTGTATTTGTGGTTAAGATAATAAATAAGGCGTATTTCAGGATCTTACCAACTTGGCATGATACTAATGTATTGGTCAGATCCTGAACAGCTTGAAAATTACGGATTTACATCCTTATTTTCTACGCTTTCAGGATGACAGGTTTATTTGTGTATTGAGTCGTGAGTGGTGAATGGTAGGTTACGGTTTTTTCTTTTTGGATTGCCACGGGCTAAAGCCCTCGCAATGACGCATCGCTAGTAGTTTTACGCCCTGTCATTGCGAACGAAGTGAAGCAATCCATTTTGAAATGGATAACCGGCTGGTTCCCCGAACTACGTTCGAGGATGACGATAAACCGGAATTCCGCTTACCAGCTTGTTGTCATTTTCAAGCCGAAGACTTGGAAATCCAGCCTTTTTTATCTTAAAAACTTCTGTAACAATTTTCCATTTTCAACTTTCAATTATCCATTTTAAAAAGTGTTGTTGGGGTAGAAACCCCAACTTACAATTGAACCCTTACTTTTGTCAGGCAGTGCTGACCTACCACTAGAGTAGTGAATTGAGAATAATTGGTTACTTAAGCTAAAACAGTAGAAACGAATCTGATAGCATCATCTTTCAATTCTTTAACAAATTCTTTAGCGATTTTAGAAAGAGGTCTTTGGTCGATTTTATCGAAAATAGCATAAATAGGGTCACCACCATTGTTAAATCTCATTTGGCGGTCTTGTTTATTCAAATAATAGCAATGAAAATCAGCAGGGATTTCTAAAGCTCCTGCAGGTTTTTTGTTTCTTTCGATTGCTGAATAAGTTGTTGCCATTTTTGTTCTCTCTCTAATTAACTCTTACATATATATAAAGTATACAAACTTTAAAAAATTGCCTTTTTTGCTTAAATATGTTAAGATTTGTTAAAAATGAGGTTGAGAAAAATGGCGAATCAAGAGTATAGAATTGGGATTGGATACGATATACACAGGCTTGTAGAGGGTAGAAATTTAATTATTGGTGGAGTTAAAATTACTCATGAAAAAGGTTTGTTGGGGCATTCTGATGCAGATGTTCTTGTCCATGCTCTTATTGACGCTCTTTTAGGAGCGTTGGCTCTGGACGATATAGGAACTCTTTTTCCGGATACTGACCCAAAATACAAAGATGCTGATAGCATTGTCTTACTTCGTCATGTTTATGAAAAAGTAAAACACGAGGGATATTTTATAAACAATATTGATTCTAATATTATTGCTCAATCACCTAAAATGATGCCTTATATTCCAAAAATGAAAGAAGTGTTGCGTGAAGTTTTGAATATTAATCCAAATGACATATCAATAAAAGCTAAGACAAAAGAAAAACTTGATGCTGTAGGTGAAAACAAGGCAATTGAATCTAATGCAGTAGTTATGCTCAAAAAATTATCTTAAAAAACAAAGGCTTTCATGATAGAATGTTCATGAGGGTTTTTATGAAATTTATTTATACACTTATCGTTTGTTTTTTACTGACAACTTCTGTATTTGCGGAAGATGGTTTAAGGACTTTATTTTTAAACGACAAAACTGTCATGTGTGCTATAAATATTCGCAATTTTAATTCTCAAGATTTGAATGGGAATCGCATTATTGATTCTTCAAATGAAAAAAGTGGAAATTTTATAAATGCAATTGATAGACTTGATGAAATAAAAGAATCCGGTATTAATGTTTTGCATGTTCTTCCGATAACTCCGGTAGGAAAGTTAAAGGCCTTGGGAACAGCAGGTTCGCTCTATGCGATATCAGATTTTGAATCAATTAATCATCAACTTATAGATACTGATTCTGCATTAACTCCAATTGAGCAAGCTAAATTATTTATTGATGAATGTCACAAACGTGGGATTTATGTTGTCATAGATTTGCCGAGTTGCGGGTCTTATGATTTGTTTTTAAATAAACCTGAATTATTTATAAAAGATAAAAAACAGTTATCAATTGTTCCAACTGATTGGACTGATGTAAGGTTGTTCAAAACCGGTAACAATGAGAATTTAAATCAAGACTTAATTGAAATTCACAAAAAGTTTGTGGATATGCTTCTTGAAATTGGTGCGGATGGAATTAGGGCTGATGTTGCTACTATAAAACCATCTAAATTTTGGGAAGAGATTATTCAATATAGCAGAAAGAAAAATCCGGAATTTTTATTTTTAGCAGAAGCGTCCGATTCTTGGAGGGAACCTCCTTCTAAATATGCAGAATTTACAACTTATGATAAACTTCTTGAATCCGGTTTTGATGGTTATTATGGTAGTTTTTTCAACCTTAAAGATTGGAAAACAGCAGAACCATTTATGGAACATATAAAATTTAATAAAAAACTTTTGACATCTTATTCTGATGATAAAAGTGTAATTTTATCATTTACTACGCATGATGAAGTAAGTCCTATTTTACTTCGTGGTGAAAAGTTTTCGGTTATGATAGCTTGGCTGGAAGCAACTCTTCCGTTTAATCCGTACTTTGTAGATGGATTTCAAACGGGTGACGACTATCTTTACCCGTGGGCAAATACGAAAGCTCCTTTTACGGAAACTGATGATGATTATTATTTTGTCCATCGAGGGAAGTTTGATATTTTTAATTTTTCAGGAAAACCTGTTGGAAAAAATGAATATGTAAAAGCTAATTTTAAAGAAGCTTTTACTTTTAGGAATGAAAATATTGACTTGGTTTCAAAGGGAACGTTTACACCGCTTAAAGTGGACAAAGAGCGAGTTTTTGCGTATTCAAGATGTTATAAAGGCGAAACTGTTATTGTAATAGGGAATTTAGATTTTAAACATTCGCAGAAACATGTAACTGTTAAGATTTCAGGACTAAATAAGAAAAAAGAGATGCTTGTTATTGAAGGTTTAACAAATTATAAAACTCGTAATAACAAACTTTTAACAGATTTGGAAGCCGGAGAAATTAAGGTTTTACGTATGAATAATTTTGCTTTATAATAAACACAGGAAAAGAGGAAAGCATAAATGAAGAAAAAGATCATGTCAGGGATGCGTCCCACCGGAAAATTACACTTGGGTCACTATTTAGGAGTTATTGATAATTGGGTTAAACTTCAAAATGAGTATGATTGTTATTTTTCAGTTGCAGACTGGCATGCTTTGACTACAAAATATGATAAAACTGAAACTTTAAGACAAGATATTTTGGATGTTGTTATGGATTGGCTTGCATGCGGAATTGATCCTAATAAAGCAACTATCTATGTTCAATCACTTGTTCCGGAAACAGCTGAGCTTCATATTTATTTAAGTATGATTACTCCTCAAAATTGGGTTGAACGTGATCCGACCTTAAAGGATATGGCAAAAATTCTTAAATCCAAAGAAGGTATGGCATCTCAAATTAACTATGGTTTGATGGGTTATCCTGTGTTAATGACCGCTGATATTCTTACTTTTAATGCTGATTTTGTTCCGGTGGGAATCGATCAGGTTGCTCACGTTGAATTAACGAGAGATATGGTAAGAAGATTTAACAACGTTTATAATACAGATTTCTTTAATGAGCCACAACCATTATTAAATAATTGTTCATTGATTTGTGGTTTAGATGGCAATAAAATGGGTAAATCTTTTAATAATGACATAAAAATTTCTGATACAGCAGAAGTTACGGCGAAAAAAGTAATGTCAGCTATCACGGATAGAAGCCGAATGAGAAAAGATGATTTGGGTCATCCTGATGAATGTGAAGTTGCATTTAAGTATTGGAAAATATTTGGTGACGAATCAGAGGTTGAAACAGTAAAATGTGAATGCGAAAAAGGACTTCGTGGTTGTGCTGATTGTAAACGTCAATTGGGTGCAAAAATTAATGCAAGATTTGCTGAAATTCGAGAAAAACGTCGCTATTATGAAGAACATCCTGAAGAAGTTGAAAAAATCATAAAAGAAGGTTCTGAAAAAGCTCGAGTTGAGGCTCAAAAAGTTTTAGCAGAAGTAAGAAAATTAGTAAAAATGTATTAATCCTCTTATAGCAAAAATAATTTTTACGAGTTTTTGTCAATAATATGAATATTATTACTCCAATAAGGCGTGTTGCATTAACTTCAATGCTGGCTATAACTCCATTGTTATATCCATCGGTTTTGCGAGCTCAAGCTGATGAGGATTCTTTTGTTAAGACTGAATTAACGTCAGAAATTTTGCCGAAGGGGACTTCTGACATGCAAATTTTAAAAGCAGCTCCAAATCCGGAAGTAAATATTATGGGAAATCTTACAAATGCGCTTATTGTTGTGGATTTGAGTAAAAATGTTTTGTATAAATATGATGAAAACGGTATTCCTGAAATGGCATACTCTATTGCCAGTGGTAAAACTTCAACTCCAACAAAAACAGGACTAAGGGTTGTTTCTCATGTGGAAACATATCCTTATAAATCAGCTCCGGAGGGTACAAAACGCCGAAGACGTCCAAATGACTATGGTCCTAAAATAATAATACTTAACAAAATTGATTCTTCAACAGGTGAAATCTCTCAAATTGGCGAATTTATACATGGAAATAATAATCCGAGTTCAATCGGAAAATATGCATCCCATGGTTGCATGAGAATGGACAATCAAGCCATAAAAGACTTGTCACTGCAAGTTCAGCGTGGAGATATTGTTAAAATAATTAGATAATGCTATTTCCGCTTTGCTTTTTCGCTACGTGTTCTTACGGATATTCTAATAGAAGTTCCAAAGAATCCAAAAGCTTCTCTGATTTTATTTTCAAGATAGCGTTTGTAGTGTTCTTTCAATAGATTTTCATCATTTGCAAACAACAGAAACATTGGTGGATGTACCGCAGCTTGAGTTGAATATAAAATTTTAAGTCTTTTATTTCTAATAGTTTGAGGTGGGTTAAGAGCATACGCTTCATTAATAACCTTGTTCAAAAGACCGGTTGAAACACGTTTTGTGCATTCTGCATAAACTTCTTCAACCTTTGTAAATATTTGATTTAATCTTTGATGAGTTACTGCGCTTATGTAAATTTTAGGAACATAATCTAAAAATGGAATTTCATGTGCAATTTTTTGTTCAAATTTATTAATAGTATTTGATTTTTTATCTTCAACTAAATCCCATTTGTTGATGGCGATAACCATGCCTTTACCGGCTTCGGTAATAATTGAAGCAATTTTTTTATCTTGGTCAGAAATTCCGTTTACAGCCTCTGTTGCATCAATGACCATCAATGCCACATCACATTCTCTAATAGAACGAATGGCTCTATCTACTGCAAATTTTTCTACACCGTAATCTACTTTAGATTTTTTGCGAATACCGGCAGTATCAATAATAACGAATTCTCTATCATTATAAATTAAGCGAGAATCAATGCTATCACGAGTTGTACCGGAAATATCAGATACAATAACTCGCTTTTCGCCAAGCAATGCATTTACAATAGAGGATTTCCCTGCATTTGGTCTTCCTACAATTGCAATCTTTATGGTATTATCTTCTTCTATATCTTCATCTTCTTCAAAATCTGCTGTTATTAATTCCAATAAATCTCCAACTCCACCTGAACCATGCAGAGCAGAAATTGCAATTGGTTCTCCAACTGCTAAAGAATAGAAATCGCTTATCATTGTAATTTGATTACTTGAATCAACCTTGTTTACAGCTAAAAATACAGGTTTGTTTGATTGGCGAAGTATATTAGCAATATCCATATCAATAGGAGTCGCTCCTTCAATCCCGTCAACAATAAAGATTATTTTTTCAGCTTCTTCACAAGCGATTTTTGCTTGGTCATAAATTGAAAGCATGATTTCATCTTCATCCCCTGGGATGATACCTCCGGTATCAATTACTGTAAATTGCTTGTTTTGCCATTCTACGTCAAAATATATTCTATCTCGAGTTACTCCGGGGAGGTCATCTACTATTGATTGACGTTTTCCAACAAGTCTATTTACGAATGTTGATTTCCCAACATTCGGACGTCCTACTACTGCTATGATTGGTTTTCTTTTCATAAGTGTAATTTTAGCATAAAAGTAAAATTTTGTAACAAATTCTTTAATTAAACTTTAAAATATTTTTTTATATAGTTTAATATATACTATGGTATGTATCATGTTATAGATTGATTACACGGGGCATGGTTAAGCCCCATTTTTGTGCCGAATATTGGTTATAATTATTTCTTTATGTAACGAGAAATTTCTGATTGAATGGAATTTGCTTTAATTATATATTTTGAAAGTTGGTCATATTTGTTAATATTTTCTCCGTAAGGAATATTTAGTGACATCAACTCATCAACGCTTTTATTGAGATTTTCAAGCTTGGCTAGAGATTTTCTCAGTTCTATAACAGATGAAAATTGTTTTGGCATTTTTGACAGAACAATTTCAGATACATTCGCAAATTTTTTAGAAAAAACATTCAATTCATTTTTTAACTTAGTTCCAAATAAATTTAGAATTTTATCAGAAACTTTTGCAGAAAAACTTTTGTCATTATAAATAGCAACTAAAGCTTCATAATCCTCTTCTAAAATTTGCTTTCTTGCTATTAGCTCTTCTATATGATTGTAATCGCAGATTTCTCTTGCTAATTGAATTTGTGAATCAAGAGATTTTAATTCATCTTCTGTTTTTGAAATCTTGTATTCAAGTTTAAATAAATCATCACTCACATCTTTATATGCATCTTCTTTTAAAAGATTAAAGTCATAATCATTTAATCTTCGAGTCGGTTCGGATACGATTCTTGAGTCCTGCACAAAATCAACATCATCTTTTAAGAAGAAGTTGTTGTTCGGCTGAAAAATATTTTCATTAAGACCTTCAAAAGTATCTGATTCATTTTTTCTCATAGAAATATTATACTAAAAATCTCTATTTAAGCCAAATATCTTGAAATTTCTTTTTGCAAACATTTTGCAGGATAGTAATCCGGTAAAATATTCAAGCATTCATCTAAATGAAAATCTGCTTTTTCGTAATCTCGTGTTGTTAAATAATATTTTGCGAATAAAAAATGTAATTCGGGGTCATTGTAAAATATATCTTTTGATTTTCCTAGGTATTCTCGTGCAGCTTTGTATAGACGATTTTCAAGCATTACCCTTGCTACGTATTTATATGTTTCTTGATTTATGTCTGATAACAGCTCCAGAGAGCCTAAAACCAGTTCTACGTAGTCAATTTTTTCGTTTTTTAAAAGAAAATCTAAATCAATTTCAAGAAAATTCCTAATTTCAAAATATGTCGGATAATTTTCAATATAACCGGATAAAATATCCACCAATGCTTTTCCCCATTTTGCTCGAGGAGAATCTAATGATTTAAAAACTTCTGAAGCAGTTTCTAAATCATTTTCCAATAATGCCAAATACGCATGTTCGACACTTCCGGACTTGAAATTATACTCATCATTCTTTGAAAAAAAGAACATTTGCAATCCTAATTAAATATTATTTTGCTTTTTTATAATAATTTTTTTTGTTTTTGGGGAAGCATCCAATTCAACTTCTCCAGAGTCAATTGTATGCTCCATTTTATCATTAAGTTGAACTTTTTCTTCTTTTAATAAATTGGATACAGAATCTACTGATTTAACATCAGTACTCTTACCAACGAGGTTGGCAAGCTTAATTTGGTAATAGATTTCTTCTCTATATATTTTTACATCCATATCTGCATCAATTGCAAGTTTGCATTGACCATTTCTGGATTCGACAACAGTTATAACAATATTGTCGTTTATCATTATTTTTTGACCGTTTTTTCTGGAAATTACGAGCATTTTTATCCTTAATTCTTTTTAAATAGTGGAAAACTAATATCATAGCCTGAGCCGGATAGAATAATTTGACCTGCGAGCATACTATCCAGATTGAACACGATAGGTGCAAGTAAATTAATAGTTGTTCCTTGCGGGTTGTCTTGCGGTATTGAAGCTATATTCAATACAAGAAGACTTTCAACATTTGTTATCTTTAAAATTTCAACTACATTATCAGGTAAATCAATTGAATAATCGACATTCATACTAAACACTGAAACTACCGGAAATGCTAATGAAGGATCATCGACAGATTGTAACCATTTAAAGAAACTGTCCTTATTCAAGTCCAAAATAACGAAATTCTTTAATTCGTTAAAACCAATAATAGGAAGTTCCATTTTGAAAATGTGCTTTTCGTCAACTTCTACTTCGCCAAATCTTACTGTACTAATTTTCATCAATTAACTAAACTTTCTAAAATCCTTGTGTCATATTATTAGTTAACAATGCTTGAATTAATTGAGGATTCATTGAGGATGCTCCCATCATATTAAGCATTGCATTTTGTTGAGAATTACCTGTTAAAACAGATAAATCAGCATAATTATTATTTACCATGTTTCCTAAGCCGGCTCTTTGAAGAGTTCTCATTGCGGCAACTATTTCATCATTTGTAGGAACTCCGGAGAAATCTTTATATTCCTTAAATCTTTGAGGTTCAAGCGAATCGTTTCTATTCATTTCTCTCATGAAATTTTCAATTTTTAATTGTTCATAGTTGCTTTGAACTTCTTCTGTAAACCTCGGACCATTTTTTCTTTGGATAAATTCATCTTCCAGAGAATCAAACAATGAATCTGCACACTTCTCAGGTGTTTCTAAACATCTTTTCCCTTTTTTTGCATATCTGCTCAAATTATTACCATCAGGTGCAAGTGTAATTGCTTTATCATAATTTGAAATTGCTTCATCTTTTCTGCCAAGTTGAGCGGATGTCATTGCCATATAATAATATGCTAGAGCATTTGCCGGATCATTTTTAATTACGCTTTCTAATCTAACGTAGCATTCAGAGTAATTGCCACTCTTATATAATTTAATTGCATTTGTCAAATCAGTACTGTAAGAGCTTTTTGCATACGCAATACCAATTGACGAAGATAATATCAATATGCTCAACAATGTTAATAATGACTTTTTCATAATAATCCTTCTTAATTAAACATCTCTCTTATTTAGTATACAACATAGTTTTTTACCGTGTATACACCATATAATTGAATTATACAATATTTTTATAATGATAACAAGGTGTGCGTCAATAAATAATTCCCTAAAATTTGTTCAAGATGAATATTATAGGCATTATTTATCTCTTTTATAAAATAACATGGGCTTGTAACGTTAATTTCAATAACCTTATTTCCGATAACATCTAACCCAGCCATTTCAATTCCCATTGAGTTGAGTTTTTTAGCAATTGGTTGAAAATATTCCAAATCAGATTGTGATAATTCAGATTTTACCAAGAAATTATCATCATGCGTATTGAATTTAAAATCATCATTACTTGGAAGTTTTTTAATACAATAAGGCAAAATTTTATCTCCAAGTGTTAGGATTCTTGTATCTCCTTTTTTAACTTCAGGAATAAATTCTTGTACCATAATCATTGTAGATTCATTATTTGTAAGAGTTTTAATTATTGTTCTGGTATTCGGATCTCCTTCATAAAGATACATAACTCCGGAGCCGAAACAGCGGTTAAGCGGTTTAAGAACAATTTGTTTGTGTAACTTCAAAAATGATTCAATTCCTTCAAGAGAGCTTGAAACAAGTGTTTTTGTCATAAATTCATTGAAATATAAACTATGAAGTTTTTCGTTAAAACTACGAATTGATTTTGGGGAGTTTATGACTTTTGTATTTACAAAATCAAAAATGTAAGTTGCATTTATGTAATCTATATCAACCGGTGGGTCTGGTCTAAACATTACTAAATCAAAGGAATTAATTTCAATTTCTTTTATTATATTTTTATAAAAAATATTTCCTTTATCAGTAAAACTTTCATAACATCTTGCAAAAGCTGTTTTTCCTTTGAGAGAAAGCATTGATATTGTAGCAATATCAACTTCACAACCTTTATCTAAAAATTCTTTAATTAACCAAAAGTTTGTAACTAAATTGTTAAACTCAAAATATTTTAATTCAATTTTATCTATTATAAAAAGGATTTTTTTCATAGAAACCTCTCTTTTCAGACCAATCGTATCACTAATTTTCTCTTTTCTCAATAGTTGTTTTATTAGACAAATTGGTGATTTTAGTGAAAAAAGATTCCAATTAAATCTTAAATTTAAAGAATATGGATTAGTTAAATATAGAGTTTTTTTTATTTTAGTTTTATAATTGAGTTATAGAAGGAGTAGAGAAATGAAAAAAGAATTAATTTTTCTTGGACCACCGGCATGTGGAAAAGGTACGCAAACAAACAGATTATCAGAATATTTAGGACTACCTCATATTGATACCGGTTCGCTTTTGAGAGCTGAAATCGCAAAAGAAACAGAAGATGGGCTTATTGCAAAATCTTTTATTGATAAAGGTCAACTTGTACCGGTTGATTTGGTTGCAACTATTATTGGGAAGAAATTAGCAGAAGATGATTGCAAGAACGGTTATGTTCTTGATGGTTATCCAAGAAGTCTTGAACAAGCTGAAAAACTTGAAAAAATTAATGCTAATGTTGATGGAGACAATAAAGTATCTTTCAAGGCAATTTATTTTGATATTGATACTCAAATCCTTTTGGAAAGAATTATTTATCGTCAATCATGCCCTGTTTGCGGAGAAATTTATAATAAAAAATTCAAACCTTCAAAAGTTGAAAATATTTGTGATAAATGCAATGTTGAGTTAAAAACCAGAGATGACGATAATGCAGAGATTGCAAAAAAACGTTTTGATACCTATTTTGAACAAACGGCACCACTTGTTCAATTTTATGAAAACAAAGGTGTTTTGCATAAAATTGATGCAAACGGTTCAATTGACGAAGTTTGGGAAAGACTATTGAAAATTATTGAATCATAGAGAACCTTAAATAGTTTCTATAAATATCATAAAAAGCAGGGATTTTTTCTCTGCTTTTTTTATCAAAAAAAATATGTTAAAATATTTTTATTATATTTAT
>CAZHEI010000053.1:0-10950 GCA_964531425.1 uncultured Vampirovibrio sp.
TTAATTGATTTTTTTTCTAAAACTTCTTGCATAATTATTCTCCACAACTCTTCAGTTATAAAAATTATACTATAGAATAAATGTTATGGTAATATGTTTACAAAAATCTTTTAATTAAAGTTAAGATTATGTAAAGGCTCTCAAAAACTATGCTACACTAGGTATATAGTTAAACGGTGGTTAGTTTTATAGGAGAGGATATTATGATACCTATTTTAGATTCAAAAAGACAATATGCACAAATTGGTGCAGAAGTAGAAAAAGTTGTATGTGAAGTTTTACGTTCAGGTTCTTATATTTTAGGACCAAATTGTAAAGCTTTAGAAGTTGAACTTGCAAAATACATTGGTTGCAATTATACAGTAACTCTTAACTCAGGAACAGATGCTCTTCACTTAGCATTAAGAGCTTTGGATATTGGAGCAGGAGATGAAGTTATTACAACTGCATTCACATTTGTTGCAACAACAGAGGCTATTGGTATTGTAGGTGCTCATCCTGTATTTGCGGATATTGATCCTGATACATTTAACATTGACCCTGCAAAAATTGAAGCATGTATTACACCACGTACAAAAGCTATTATTCCTGTTCACTTGTATGGTCAACCTTGTGATATGGATGCAATTATGGATATTGCTAAACGTCACAACTTATATGTACTTGAAGACTGTTGTCAAGCTATTGGTGCTAAATACAAAGGACAAATGGTTGGTACTTTTGGTGATATCGGATGCTACAGCTTCTACCCAACTAAAAACTTAGGTGGTATGGGTGATGGTGGTTTGATTACCGTAAATTCTGAAAATCTTAAAAACAGAATTATTGCATTGAGAAACCATGGTGGTGCAGTAAGATACTATCATGATGAAATTGGTGTTAACTCTCGTCTTGATGAAATTCAAGCAGCTATTTTAAGAGTTAAATTGAATTACATTGATGAATGGAACTCTGCAAGACGTGCTCATGCAAAAACTTATAATGAGTTATTTGCAGGATGTCCTGATATTAAAACTCCGTCTGAATTGGATAATACTTATTGTGTATATCACCAATACACAGTGAAAATTCCTAACAGAGACAATATTCATAAAATGTTGCAAGAAGCTGGAATTGGAGCTATGCTTTATTATCCTGTACCATTGCACTTGCAAAAAGTACATGCTCATCTTGGATTTACTAAAGGCATGCTTCCAAATACAGAAAAGAATACTGAAATGGTTATTTCTCTTCCAATGTTCCCTGAATTAACATTAGAAGAACAAAAAACTGTAGCATCAACTCTTATTGATTGTATTGAGAAATCAAAAGCGTTGGCATAAGAGTATTTAAAACAAAAAAGGGGCTCGCTGAATTTTCAGCGAGCCCCTTTTTTAATATTTACAAACTCAAAATATCATCCTAACAGTTGATGTTTTACATTTTACTCTAAAGATTTGAAAAAAAATGACGACATATAAAATGTTGACTTACGAAAATAAATCATTAAAGACCCTTTAGAAAGGCTTAACTATTATATGTCAGAATTTGTAAATTTATTATCAAGAGTTTTAGTTCCAACCCCAACATTCCAAGCGGGAGAAATCAAAAGAGCAGGAACAAGAAGTTCTTCCAATCCTTTTGCTTCTAATAACCCGTTTGTACACTCAAACTCAGAAAATCCGTTTGCAACTTATGGTCAAAATAAACCAGTTGTTGGCGGATATTTTGCCGGCTATTACAACAATCAACCCAATATAGTCGGAAGAAGATTATTTATAGAAGCGTAGACTCAAAAATATACAAATCCTTATGAGCAAGTGCAACTTTTTTATATGCCCTTGCTCTTTAATTTTAAAATATGGTAAAATAAACTTATGGAAGGGATTAATCAAGAATATCTTAATAACCTGAAAACAAAAGTTCACAATAAACTTGAAGGAGTAGAGCTTTACCAATACAAAGGTAGCGTATCAAAGCTCCTAGGACTAACCGTTGAAGTTAAACTTCCGGGGCTTAAAATCGGTGATTTATGCTACATTGAAGCCGCAACAGGAGAAAGAAAACCTGCGGAAGTTGTAGCATTCAAGGGTGATGTTGCACAGCTTTTACTTCTATATGATGGAGCAGGAATTGGTCAAGGCAGTCTTGTTACTACGACAGGAAAACCAATTACAATACCGGTTGGAGACTTTTTGCTGGGTAGATTGATTAACCCAATGGGTGATCCTATGGACGGAAAACCAATGGATACAACAGGAGCTTTATGGAGAAATGTTGAAGGTCCTCCTCCAGGTCCATTTGAAAGACCAATTATTCAAGAAATGTTTTCAACAGGAGTTCGAGCAATAGACTCTTGCATGACATTTGGTTGCGGTCAGCGTATGGGACTTTTTGCAGGTTCCGGGGTTGGTAAAAGTACCCTATTAGGCATGATTGCAAGGAATTCTGATGCAGATGTGAACGTAGTTGCTCTAATCGGAGAACGTGGAAGAGAAGTTAAAGAATTTATTGAAGATGCGCTTGGACCGGAAGGAATGAAAAAATCCGTTTTGGTTTGCTCAACAGGCGACCAACCACCTTTGATTCGTCAAAAATGTTTACTTACAGCAACTGCTGTTTGCGAATATTTCCGTGATCAAGGAAAAAAAGTTTTCTTAATGACAGATACAATTACTCGTTGTGCGATGGCAGGTCGTGAAGTTGGGCTTTCAATCGGCGAACCTCCAACAATGAAAGGATATCCTCCCTCAATTTTCTCATGGCTTCAAAAGGCTTTGGAACGTGCCGGAAATAGTGAAAAAGGCTCGATTACAGCATTTTATACCGTTCTTATGGAAGGGGACGATATTAATGACCCTATTGTTGATACAGTTCGTGGGATTACGGATGGTCACATTTTCTTGTCTAGAAAAGTTGCGGAAGCAAATCATTATCCTGCAATTGATGTACTTGGAAGCATTTCTCGTCTTATGTCAGCAATAGCGACTCCAGAGCATAAAGAAGCTGCTGCGAAAATGAGAAAAATATTGGCTATGTATCGGGAAAATAAAGATTTGATTGATGTAGGTATGTATCAACCTGGATCTAATCCAAAACTTGATACAGCAATTGAAATGATGCCAAAAATCAACGCTTTTTTGCAACAGCGGACTACAGACAGCGTAAGTATGCAAAATACGATAGATACTCTAGTTAATATGATGTCCGGAGTAGATATTTAGTAGAATTTGCGGAAAAATTGTCATTTTTCGACTTTTTCCAAATCCTCAATAAGTAAAATATTTATCAAAATCAACATCCTCGAAATTACAAAGAAGATGGAATATTTCATCGTCATCATCAAGTCGTTGAAAGTTGTATTCATCAAATTTCCAGCATTTTGGATTCATTCCTTTAACACGAACAATATTTTTATCTTTAAGAATATGTAATTTCTTTTTAACTTCTTCTATTGGTAAATTCACACGTTTTGCAAGTTCAACAGCAGTAATACCATCTGCATTACTGTATTTTTCTGGGGTAAGGAACATGAGTTCCAGACCGACCATCTTCAAATTGATATCTTCTATTTCTGAACTCATACATGTATTATAACTCACTTTTTTCTTTTTTTATCGTTTTTTTATATGAGTTGGTATATAATTTTGTTGATTGGAGATTTGAACTAAATGAAAGGTTTTGTTAAAAACGGTAAAGCTGCAATAATTTGGCTAAGCTTAGCACATTTGGCTTGTGATGTTTATGGTGGTTTTTTTAATCCAATAATGCCTTTTATTGCAGAAAAGTTAGGTTTTTCAATGGCAATCGCAACTGTTTTGGTGGCAATTACTCAAATTTGTTCAAATATGTTACAACCGGTTTTCGGATTTTTTGCGGATAACATTTTAAAAAGATTTTTTATTTTTTGGGGAGTAATTCTTGCATCAGTATTTATACCGTTAGCTCCATCTGCTCCAAATATTATTTTATTAAATATATTTATGATTTTGGGATGTCTTGGTGGAAGCTTTTTCCATCCTCAAGCAATGGGATTTATGAATTATTTTTCTGGCAAAAATTGTTCAAACAATATGGGATTTTTTGTGAGTATGGGTTCTGTCGGCTTTGCTCTTGGACCTCTTCTTGCTACATATATTACCCAAGTTGCGGGTTTGGATAAAATTTTTTATACATCAATATTTGGTTTGTTGCTTGCTTTCTGTATGTTTGCATTTGTACCGAAACTTTCTAATATTGAAAAGAAACCGGAACATAAGGAATTTTTAAAATCTTTTAAAGAAATTCTTTCTAACAAACAAATGGATTTCTTAATGCTAATTGCAATGATGAAATCGCTTGTTACAAACAGTTCTTGTATCTTGTTGCCATTTTTGTGGAAATCTATGGGATATACTCCTTTTTATATAGGATTTGCGCTATTTTTATTTGTGTTTGCCGGTGCAATTGGCTCTTTCGTTAGTCCAAAATTAGAAAGAATTATTGGCTCAAAACCTGTTATTTATATTTCTATGTGGGCAACATTCCCAATGATGTTAGGATTCGCTTTTACATACAAAACTATGCCTATATTTTCTTTGATTTTGTTTGGATTAATCGGTTTTACAACAATGTTGGCACAACCGGTAACTTTAGTATGGGCTCAAAGAACTTTACCTCAATATAAAAGTATTGTAGCAGGTTTTATAAACGGTTTTTGCTGGGGAACAATTGCCCTTTGTATGTCAGTATTAGGAGCTGTTGCTCAAAAATTTGGAATAATGAATGTCCTTATTGTATTAACTCTATTTCCGGTTATTTCATCTTATTTTGTAAAAAATTTAAAAGAAAATTAACTTTTGTAACGAAAAATTAGCCTCGTGAAATTATGCAAAAATTTTTAACTTTATATAAATACGAGGAGTTAAATTTTAAGTACGTAAGTGAGTTCCTGAATGAGTACAGAAAATATTAAAATTAGAAAATCTATAATACCTGATATTCACGTCAAATTACTGGATTTGTGTCTAAGTGAAGATGAAAACGGGATACTTATGCCAATTACCAAACGAGATTCAAAGAGTATGGATTTCAGGATGGATTGGGCGTTACAAGATGTTATTACAAGCAGAATCAAACAAAAAACAGAATGCATCCCATTAGTTATTAGGAAAAGACAACTTTACGAAGAAGCTATTAAAAAAGATAAAGAAGAAAAATTAAAACATAACTTGGAACTGCTTTTTGAGTCAAAAAATGTTCCTATTACAAAGCGAAAATATTTGCTATATCAGCAAGCTAGAGCTGGTTAGGTCTTATTTACAAACGGAATAAAATATTGTATAATGGACTTGTCTTTTATGAGAGGTTAGGAGGTTTTTATGAAAGAAGAATTTACAACAAATGCCAGAAGATGGTATGACAAAGACCCTGTTTTGTCTTCTGCAATGAAAACTTTAGAAGAGTCTGATGACGAGACTCAAATTAAGATTGCTCTTAATTTGATTAAAATCATAACAGAACATAATATTTCTAACTCTGAATATGAATCCGTTGAAGACATTGTTTCTGCAACTGAAGATATTTTAGAAACAACAAAAAAAGGTCGTTGGTATGACCTTGACGGAACTTTAAGAACAGCTATCAGCCTTCTTCAAAATTGTCCTGATTCAACAAGAAGCATTATTGCTAAGGAGATGGCAAAAAATGTTATTGAAATCATCAAAAAAGAAGAAGAGGATGATGAAGACGAAGAAGTTGTTGAAGAATAAACATTTATAATAGCAAAAATATTTTTTAGAAGTTTTCCTAGTATTGTGAACTATAATACTAGGAAAACTTTTTTATGAACAAAATTTTAGCAACAAAAACATTAAATGCGGCAAAAGGAGCAGAATTTAACGCTATCAAAAGTATGCCACAACAAATATGTCCATCCAATCCAAGATTTTTGGAAAGAAGTGCAAATAGAGATTATTTCGACTTTTCTACCGAGGATAAAGGCTTTTTTACAAGAAAAGATGAAAAAGGCAATGTACTTGAAGTTATTCGTACAATTTTCCCTAGATAATTTAATCTATATCAATTGGACTTCTTTGAATCATTTCTATAGCTTCTCGTGCTGTAAATACCAGTGATTCAGGAATGTTTGTTATTGTACAGAATTGTCTTAAAACATCCACTACTCGTTTAAAACCCCTTACAATATCGCCTTCTCCCATATCAATTTGGTCAATAATATCATCCCATTCAGCACCATTTACCCACATTTCAATTAACGGAGAATAAAATCCGTTGATATACATCGGGTCTTCAACGTCATAATACTTTTGTTTTTTATCTAAATCACGTTTAATATCTTTTATTTTATTTAAAGTTTTTCGTACTGTGGTTGAAAGTGGTAATTGTGAGAATAAATCAGCTCTCATATCTTCTGTTGTAATTGCGCAAACAACAGACGCCAATTCTGCCGGAGTAAGATTTTCTAACACGCCGGAGAAAATTATTCTTGCCAAAAATAATTCGTTTTCAGAACGAATTTGAGAAATTGTAACTCCTTCTGCTGTTGGATAATCTTCTTTTATATAACCATAATCCAGCAATACAGCTCTATGAGATAAAAATTTGTTCCAGAAAATATCTTTTTGTTTTTCGATTTCTTTATCAAGAGCTTTTTGTTTTTGTTGATAACGAATCAAAACATCAATGCTTTTCATGTGTTTTTTGAATAGTTTACAGGTATCGCATTCATAAGAATGCATTAGATTTAACATTTCTTTTGTTTTATTACCAAATTCTATTACTTCCGGAGAAAGTGGTCGATTTTTTTTCTTTTCTTGTTTTTGAATAACTTTAAAAGTTTTCCTGTTTTGAACATACATATCACGAATTTTGTTATATTCTAATAAATCTTCATTTGTGCGTTTGCACCAGCAAGTAAAAGAATTGCATTCGTCAATTTTTTCTTGGTTTACTTCTTTTAAAAGCAACAATGGTTCAATTCTGGAATTAGAAGAGAAATACCCAAAGCTTTTTAAAACAAGTTCCTTCGCTTCTTCTAATGAAAATCTTTGCAAAAGATTCAAAACCATTGAATAACTTGGAGAGAATTTGCTCTCTAAATCATTTGCATCACTCAAAACAAGCTCTGCAACTTCTTCTGGAGTTTGGAAAGCTGAACCAACAATCGTCACGTAACCGATTTCATCCATTCCACGACGTCCGGCTCTCCCAGACATCTGTAAAAATTCACTCGGTGTAAGCATTCTATGCCCTGTATCCGTGCGTTTACTAATTGAACTTATAACAGTTGAACGAGCCGGCATGTTTATTCCTGCGGCTAAAGTTTCTGTTGCGAAAACTACTTTTATTAAACCTTTTTGGAATAATTTTTCAACAAGAACCTTCCACCCCGGAAGTAGTCCGGCATGATGCGATGCAACACCTTGAAGCAAATATTCAATATGCTTATTCTTATAAAGATATGGATTTTCTGCAATATAATTATCAATAATTTCTTGAATTTGTCTTTGCTCTTGAGGTGTTACGAGGCAAAGCTCTGCACAACGCTCCATTTGCTCATCACATTTTTTTCTTGAAAAAGTAAAGTATATAGCAGGAAGCATATCTTTTTCATGCAAATTCCTTACAATATCTTTTACAATAGATTTTTTCTGAACAGGTTTACCTCGTTTAAATTGTTTTTTCTCAGGTTTAATTTTTTTATTCAGAGTGCCATTTGGGGTCAATAATGGCAAAAGAGTATTCGGTTGAGAAGAATCAAAGTAGAAAAATCTCAAAGGAACCGGTCGAAAATCTGTGTTTATTAATTCTGTCTTTGAATGTACGGTATTAATCCATTCAGTTAATTTATCCGCATTCGCAACTGTTGCAGAAAGTGCAACTATTTGAACATTTGTTGGACAGTAGATTATACTTTCTTCCCAAACAGTTCCACGTTGTTCATCATTCATGTAATGAACTTCGTCCAAAATCACATAACCGACATTTTTAAGATTATCCGTTACAGAACCAAAATTTGTTCCATAAAGCATATTACGAAAAACTTCTGTAGTCATAACTACAATTTGAGCTTCTCTATTGTGTGATGTATCTCCGGTTAATAGTCCGACTTTATCAGCTCCGTATTTTTCAGAAAAATCATTAAACTTTTGATTTGAAAGAGCTTTGAGAGGGGTTGTATAAAAAACTTTTTTCCCTTCTTTAAGTGCGCAATGAATAGCGTGTTGCGCAATAACAGTTTTACCGGCTCCGGTTGGGGCACAAACCACAACACTTTTACCATTTGTAATACACTCACAAGCTTCTTTCTGAAAATCATCCAGCTCAAACGGGAAATCGTACATTTATAGACCTCTTTCAATACTCTGTATACTTATTATGACATAGATTTAGGGAAGTTACAATGACCATATTTTTTTATTGTAAGGATGTGTTGATGGGCAAGTCTTTGTTTACAAACAACTCTTTTGATAGTAAAATGTCCTTATAAAATTAAGGAGTTTTTGTATGGCTGTAGTTTTAGAAAGTAAATCACAACAAGATAGACAATCTGCGTTGAGAACTATTGATGCAGAGATAGATGCAATCAATAGTCTTAAAGACTCTGTAGCATTGGAAAATTTAACAAAAGCTCTTGATTTGATGCAAAATGCAACCGGAAGAATTATTATCACGGGGATGGGAAAATCAGGTCATATAGGTAAAAAAATTGCGGCATCTTTAGCATCAACCGGAACTCCGTCATTTTTTGTTCATCCGGCAGAAGCGAGCCATGGCGATTTAGGTATGATTACAGAAAACGACGTTGTAATTGCTATATCTAATAGTGGTGAATCTCGAGAACTGGTGGATATAGTTAATTATTGTAAAAGGTTTGATATTAAAATTATTGCTATTACAAAGAATTCAGAGAGTTCTCTTGGTAAGGCAGGAACCGTTGTTTTGGAACTTCCAAAGCAAAGAGAAGCATGCCCATTGGGTTTGGCGCCGACAAGTTCAACAACGGCAACTCTTGTATTAGGAGATATTTTGACAATTGGAATGATTGAAAGAAAAGGTTTTTCAAAAGAAGAATTCAATGTTCGTCACCCTGGAGGAAAACTTGGTTCAATTCTTAAACGAGTTGGCGATTTAATGCATACAGGTCAAACAATGCCTATTTTAGATGAAAATTCAAATATGCAAGCTGTTCTTTTGGAAATGACTTCAAAATGTTTAGGTTGCGTTGGGTTTATAAACCAAGATGGAGATTTTACCGGCATGCTAACTGATGGAGATTTAAGAAGATGCTTGTCTGCTTCAATATTAGAAGAAAAAGCTGTTAATTTAATGACAAAATCGCCTAAAACTGTAACAAAAGATATGATTTCAGCAGAAGCTTTAAGAATAATGCATGACAAAAAAATTACCAATATGTTTGTACTTGATGGCACAAAACCTATTGGTGTAATTCATATCCATGATTTGTTGAACAATGGAGTTGCATAAAATTTTAAAAAATACTTGATTTTGATGCAAAAATTTAGTTTTGTAATTTCTTTTCTTCGTTTTTAATAAATTCGCAATCAGCCTCAAGTCTTCTGTCTTCCATTGCATCAATTAAATCATCAATAGTTTTAATTTGTCCAAGTTCAAACCCGACTTCTGCATATAAAACACAATCGTTGCAAAGTCTGTATGGTCCATATTGAACAGAACCTGCAAGAGGTTTAGTATCTCCGCAAGCATTGCAAGTAAAAAGTTCAAATTCACTATCAGGATTCTCTTCAATATCATCCAAACGCATTTGTTCAACAACTTCTTGCATTTCTGCAATAACTTCTTCTTTCGATTTGTTCATTTATTGTTTCCCCTCGCATAACACTTTCATTTCTTTAATAGCTTGTTCAAGACCTACAAAAATTGCTCTTGAAATAATTGTGTGACCAATATTTAATTCTACAAGATTTGGAATTTTATGCATTCTATGTACATTTTGATAGTTCAAACCATGACCGGCATTAACTTTTAACCCAAAATTTTGTGCAAAAATTGCAGCACCTTTTAAATCTTGAAAAGTTTTTTCTTCATCAGCAGTTCCAAAAGCTTCTGAATATCTTCCTGTATGAAGTTCTATAAAAGGAGCACCGGTTTTAGAAACAGCTGCTATTTGATGGACATCAGGATCTATAAAGAAACTTACTTCAATTCCTTTGTTAATCAAAGGTTTTGTAAATTCAATCGCCCAATCCAATTGTCCTTCTACGTCAAGTCCGCCTTCTGTTGTTACTTCTTGTCTTTTTTCAGGAACAATACACACTGCATGTGGTCGCAAACGGAGTGCAATTTCTTGCATTTCTTTTGTCATTGCCATTTCTAAGTTTAATCTTGTGTGAGGAAGCATTCTGATAGCTTCTACATCAGCATCTTTAATGTGACGTCTGTCTTCTCTCAAATGAGTTGTAATTGATGCAACATTACATGCTTTGCAAATTCTTGCAGCTGTAAGAACATCCGGCTCAATTCCTCCTCTGGCATTCCTTAAAGTCGCAACGTGATCTATATTAACACCTAAAAGCATATTAATTACTCCTTATTTCTCTTTAATATTTTTCATTTTATTTATTTTCAGCAGTGCTGTATAGGTAGGAAGTATTGTAATATCATTTTCTGCTACATTTCCTACATAATTAACTGCTTGTTTTATGTCGTTTATGATTTTTATTTTATCAGTTTGCACTCCTGCATACTTGAGCCTTAGAGCCATATCGCAGGCTCTTGAACCGGATACAACAATTTCTTTTTGAATATTTTTGAGTGTTTCAAAATCTGCATCCCAAAGCCATGAAACATCTCTGCCATCAGCGTAATTATCGTTTATAATTATCAAAAGGTTTGATTCTAAATCAATTGTTTTTAGCACCTCACTTGCTCCTGCCGGATTTTTAATCAATTGTATTAAGGTTCTATGATTATTCAAATATTTTACTT
>CAZHEI010000054.1:0-10602 GCA_964531425.1 uncultured Vampirovibrio sp.
GGTTTTTACGAGAATAATTGGTGCAATTTTGATGATAAGAACAAAATAAGTGAGTGAGATATTGAATAAATTTTTGATAGGTGGAATGACAATTGTTCCACCCATCCTACTTTCTTTTTTACTAATCAATTATTACTAAAATTATTCAAAATCAATCACCTAGGCTAATGTTGTTATTTTTTAATAATTTATCAATTTCTCCATGCCAAATATCTCCATTCGTATACTCTAAGTCTTTTTTTAGGATTTCATTAACATCGTCAAATGCCTTTTTTCTCATTATAAGAGAAAAAATCATTCCACCTGGAAGGATTATTAAGGCCTTTGATAAAAGACGGAGAAATTTGCTTCCTTTTAACTCATCTTTTAGGCTATATCCTGATGGATGAGAATGGTAATTACTAGAATTAAATATAGGATAAAAACTAGTTATATCAAAAGATGGATATTTTTTTGAGTATTCATAGTCTATAAAACCTTTCATTAAGTTTTCCAAATTAAATGACGGAGATATGGTCTCTTCTACTTTTCTTGCATTGTATTCAGCCATATATTCTGTCAACTCCGTATAAGCATATTGACCTAATTCTAATGGGAATAAATTGTTTAAAATTTCTTTCATTTTTAAATCTATTTTATCAATTCCAGTATAAAACATTCGTTTAAGTTTCATATTAAATGGTCCAACCATAGCATCAGTTGGTTTTAATTCTGACAAAACGTTCATCATTAAATCAAACCCTTTTGCGTTACCATGTCTCTCACACAAGTTTTTATAATGAGCTGCATGTGAAAATTCATGAAAATAAGTGTGTAAAAAATGTCCTTTCATTGGATGATACCCTTTTTGACTTTCTTCTAGTTTGTTTTGAGCCGTTAAATTTTCAAAAGCATCATAATTTGAATTAATTACAACAGTATCATAACGCGGATAATATAACCCTAAAGCTCCCATTTCTGCTGGGCTAAATTCAAAATTTTTTGGCAATTTAAAACCCAACTTAGACATTGTATCAGCAACTGCTTTTAAACAAAAAGCCACTGTATTTGAGCCTGCAACATTAGCATTTATCCCATGTTGATTCTTTAGATTTTGAACAATTGATTCATAAGCTCTTGGAGGCATTTTTTTAACAGTTTCAATTGTTTCAATATTTAATCCAGTTTTCATTGATACATTACTTGATCTATCTTGATTTGTTATTCGCATTTTATTTCTCCTAACATCGTTTCTACAATACATACATGTAAAAAAACATAAAAATAAATTTTGCTAATAGATTTTGCAAAAAAAGCAACAAAAGCACTCTAATTTAGTAATATTAAGAAAAAATAGATTTACAAATCTTCATATTTTATTTTTAAGTGTAAATTCTAATTAGAAGCTCCCCTAAATGCAACATAAGAAAAAGAAGGCGACGTAGGCAGGCATATATACAATGTTCAACTTATTGAAATTTATTACGCAATAAGCTACGCACCATTATTTGCCGTTCCGTATATGTTCAACGCTTGGTTAACTGACATTCAAAAGAAAGCCGGCAAAATTGGGGTTATGAAGGCAATGCAAAACTTAGATGACCCTAGAATTTTTGCAAATAAAACTCAAGAAAGTTAAATTCTTATAGATTAAATTGCCACAAAACTTATCATTTTGTAAATCTTTTGTTAAAATTTTAGCATGTTCATGCTAAAATTCAGCCTAGAGGTTTTGCAATGAGAATAATTGAAGTTAGAGATGGTTTTATAAAATTAGAAACAGAAGAAAAGCTTGCCCTGACATCTTTTCTTCAAATTAATGATTCAGAAAAAAGCTACATTGCTCAAATTCTTCAAATAAAAAACGCCGGTGCGCATAATATTGCTTACGCAAAACTTATATTCCTATACGATGGAACATTTCAAATTTATGACAAAACATTACCTTCTAAAGAGGCTAAAGTTACACTGTTTGGATTTGATATTTTTAGTAAATCTATTGAATGCAAAACTCCAATTGTAGCAGGAAATTTTGTTGAAAATGAAATTGATATTCCGCTTGAAAAGGATTACTTTAATAAACAACTTCTTATCAGCACAGATACACCTGAAATCAATAATATGATTGTATCAAATCTTGCAAAACAGTTTGATAAATCATTGATAATTGATACATTAGGGATAATTAATTCTCAAAAATTTGTCGCAGGGGTTGATTTTAAACTTCCTTTAAATACAGATTCTCTTGAATTTATGTTTGAAGATTGTTTAAATGATGCAACTTCTGACAGCAAAAATTTGATAAAAGAGATTTTTCAAGATTTAGCAGATTATTCAAGAACTGTTCCATTTTTACCCTTTGGAACTCTAAAAACAATTGTAGACGATATGGTTGACAAATCTCACATTTTCAAACTTCTTGTTCTCAAAAATAAACTTGCAAAATTTGATAAAATGGGATATTTTGCTTCAACTGTTGAAGAAGCTGAAAACCTCAATAAGATTTTAAATTCAAACAATGCAGTATTAGACTTGTCTAAACTTGATTCAACCTTCTTAAACCGATATTTGAGCATAATCCTTTCTTCACTAGAAAAACAAGACCTTGAACCTCAAATTTTTATAGAAGCCTCAAATCTGTTAGACAAAAAGAATCTTAAAAAAATTCTTACGGGCTCAAATGCTACAACTTTTGTAACTCATTCACGCTTCAAATATATCAAAGAAATCCAATCGTTATTTAACAATTTTATTGTAGAACCGTCTTTTTCAAATAATGAAGCTTTTAAAGCATACGCTTTAGTCTTAAAATCAATGCCTAAAAACACCTATTTATTAATGGGAGAAAGCACCGGAAATATTCCGCTCGTATCTATTGTTAAAGAATTTATTCCGGCTCCAATAGAAGTTTTAGAAGAAACTAATTTGGCAGTTGTAGAAGAAGAAGAAGAACAAACTCAAGTTGAAATCCAAGAATCTGATTTGGAAGAAGTTACGGCTGATGAAAATATTGTTGATTTGAACAAAGAGTTTGAATCTGAAAATATTGAAGAAACTGAAATATCAGAAGATGAAACGCACGAAATTCTTGATGAAAGTGTATCAATAAATGCAATTAAAAAGAAATCAGAAGATTTAATAGAAAGAGTTACAGAAGAAGTTCAAACTGAAGCTATTTCCAATTCAATGAACATATTTGAAGAAGAGGAAGAATCAGATGAGATTCTTCAAGATGAACCTGTAGAAAACGAAGAATTAATTGAAAATACTGACAATATTATTGAAGAAATTTCTGAATCAGAAGAAGAAGAAATCCTAGAATTTGACTCTAACACTGAAGAATTGCAAGAATCTATTGAAAACACTAATTCTACAATAGAAATAGAAGATAATAATGAAGAACTTCAACCTGAGTTATTGGAATCCGATTTAGAAGAAATTCCTACAGAAGAGTCTACAGAAGAAAATCCGGATAGCGATTCAGAGTTTCATACAGAAATTGACGAAATCCAAACAATCGAAATTCCAGAAGATATTTCTGATTTAGCAGATGAGGCTGAAGCATTTAATCTTGAGGAAACTGTTCCTGAATTACCAAATATAAATCCTGATGAGATAAAAATAAGAGATTATTCGGAAGAACAAGATGGTATTCAAGAAATCCAAGAAATTATACCTCTTTCAACTGATGATGAAGAGATGGATGAAATTGTTGAATTGGATAATTCAGAAAATTTAGATGATACTATTTTAGTCGACATAGAAGACGAAGAACCATTAGAAGGAGAAGCCCTTGATAAAGCGATTGTTGAAGATGTTGATAAAGTATTCACAACAATGAAAGAAGATTCAATTTCAGATTCTGACTTAGATTTTATTGATGAGCTTAACAGCAATGTCGAAGAAGATGAAGAAACAATAACTCTTGCGGATGGAATGGAAGAGTTAGAAGAACTTGCCGAACCTGATGATTCGGAAGATGGATTTTTAGAACCGTTGGAAGAAGTTAATGATTTTATCCAAGACGAACCGGAAGAAAAAGAAATCCTTGAAACAAGAAATACATCAACTCCAATAATACCGGTTTATGATGCAGATATTCCGGCAGAAGATTTAGTAGTTTCTGATACAATTGAACAAGGAGATTCTGTTGTACATGCTAAATACGGAAACGGTATTGTCGAAAAAATGATTAAATATGGCACAAAAACTCTTTATTCAATTAACTTTGATAATGTTGGCAGACGTTTATTAGATCCAACATTGACCGAAATCAAAAAAGCATAAATTTTGTTTTATATAATTGGTTCTTTCGACAACAATTTAATTGATTCTTGTGCAGTTGATTTCAGGTCATTATAATATTTTTCATCAAGTTTATTTTGAGAATTAACAATTCCTTCATCACAAATTTCAATGGTTTGCTTTAACAAATCAATTGTCATTGAAATTTCTTTAAATAATGTGCCTTCATCTTTTATAGGATGAGCATCTGAATTTTTTATCATGTTTGCCCAATTTTTTGTAGAATTTTCGTCAATATTATTCAAATTAGCCCAAGAATAAATATGATGAATAGAATCTTGATTAAATTCAATTTCACTATGCGAAGAATCCAATTTTTCCAACTCAGTATTATAAATGTTTAGTTTGTTATTTTCAATTGTAATAAAATGTTCTAAAGACTCATTGCTGTGTTTAAATTTTGATTCATCCTTATTTTTGCCATCAGATTCATGCACAGATTGCATATTAGCAAGAGCTCCCATAGCAGCTGCTAATTCTACAGGATTCAAGCCTCCTAAACGTTTAGAATAAATTGCATTAATAATAGGAATTTGTTCATATCCATTCAACTTTGCAAGCAAAGAACCTTTTTGAGTCAAATTATGAGCTGAATCCATAAAATCAAATTTGCGTAAAATCTTACGTTTCAAACCAAAAGTTTTCATAAAGGTCTTTTGTTTATCACTTGCAATAGTTGGATTACTGTCATACGCATAAAACGAATGTTTTGCAATTTCTTTTATTAAATCATCACTATCACATACATCATAATAACCGGCTACAAAAGAATAATCAGGATTATTAAAAGCACTTTCCAATTCATTTGGAGATGAATTAATTAAATTATCGAATACATATTTTTGTTCATCATCCATACTCATCGTATAACAAAATCCTTTTGTATCAATACCACGTCTTCCGGCTCTTCCAGCCATTTGGTGGAACTCATTTGGGGTTAATTCTCTCATCCCCATGAATGCTGACGGATCAGAAGTTGGCTTTGTATATGAACTAATTACAGTTGTTCTTGCCGGCATATTAATTCCTGCAGATAGTGTTTCTGTCGCAAAAACAACTTTTACAAGTTTTTTCTGAAACAATTCTTCAATTAATTCTTTCTGAGTTGGTAATAGTCCTGAATTATGCACTGCATAACCCTTTTCAAGGGCTCTGGTATTTAAAGCCTCTCCTAAATATTTACCTTCTGATTTATATTTATCTATAATTTCATTTATTTGTTTAATTTCTTCTTCCGAGTTTAAAGTCTCTCCGTAATGCGCAAGGTGATTTAATACATTTTTACAACCTCTTTTGCTGAATATAAAGAAAATAGCAGGTAATTTACCCTCTTTTTTAAGAGTTGTAACCATATTTTTATAGTCATCATTCATTGGCATTTGTGGCTTTAGACTCATTTTTTCAGATTTTTGAGCATATTTATTTTGCTTAACTCTAGACTTTTGCAATTTGTTTCCTGAAATTAAAACATTTTTAAACTCAAGAGGAACATGTCTGTTTTCAGTTGGAACATTAATTAAACCAACAACATTTTTAGGAACCTTCTGAATAGAATTAAACTCACTGTCATGACCTTGTTCAGTTGAAATTGATGGTTTATAATAACGCAAATTTCTGGCATCTGCCATCCATTTGGCAATATCAGCATTATTACCTATTGTAGCAGATAACGATAATAATTGAGTTTCAGGATTTGAAAAAATAATTGATTGTTCCCAAACTCCGCCCCTATCAATATCACCCAGATAATGAAGTTCATCAAATATTACAGTCTTCAAATTGTCTAATATAGGATTATGTTCCTTGAACTGTTCTCCAAATATCATGTTTCTATAAACTTCTGTTGTCATAATTACAATTGGCGCATCTTTATTAATTTTTGTATCTCCGGTAATCAAACCAACATTCTCTTCTCCATAAATTTTTTGAAAACTTTTAAATTTTTCATTGCTCAAAGCTTTTAATGGAGTTGTATAAAAAGTTTTTTGTCCTTTTTCAAGATTTTTAGTAATTACATAATGTGCAATAGCAGTTTTTCCTGTTCCTGTTGGAGCTGTAACAAGAACATCATTTTCGTTATATAAATAAGCCGCACTTGCTTTTTGAAAAACATCAGGTGTTGCGCCTTCCGGAAGTTGGAAATAGTTTTCTTCAAGCGTTCTTTCATAACTTTTTTCTTTTGGTTGATTTAAATTCGCAGTTGCAATTCCAATTCCGGCAAGACTTGTTAAACCGACCAAATTTTTTGCCGGTTCTGAATTTATAACCTTTGTTACTACTGATTTTGCCGGTTTATTTACTTTTCCGTTAAAACTTACATTATCAATTTTTAGAATTTGCATTTTTATTCCCTTTTTTAATACACACTAATTAATTTATATTTCATGAAAACATGTAAAAATATTATTTGCGCAAAAGTTTATCAAATGTTACAATTACAAAAAATGAGAATATAATTAGATTATGTATGACGAATTAGAAAATATCAGAAAAATTTGTTTAACTTGTGAGAAATGTCCACTTTGTAAGACTAGAACAAATTTAGTATTCGCTGACGGAACCCCAAACCCAAAACTTATGCTTATTGGGGAAGCTCCGGGGTTTTATGAAGATAAACAAGGAAAACCTTTTGTTGGAAAAGCAGGACAACTTCTTGATAAAATTTTTGCCTCTGTTGGATTTACTCGTAATGATATTTATATTTGCAACACTCTAAAATGTCGTCCACCCGATAATAGAAACCCTTTACCGGAAGAAAAAGAAGCTTGTTGGGAATATTTGAAAGCTCAAATTGATATAATTAAACCAAAAATTATTTTGCTTTGTGGAAATGTTGCAGTCCAATCTATTTTGCCGAATATTGGTGGAATAACCAAAATTCGTGGGAAATGGTATCAAGGAGGAGAAATTGTTCATGGCGCCAAGCTTATGCCAATATTCCATCCATCTTATTTATTAAGAAATGATTCTCGTGAAAAAGGTAGCCCCAAATGGCTTATGTGGCAAGATATTCAAGAAATTAGAAAAGAATATGATAAACTTTAGCCCACCTTTTTAATGTTCATTTTTTAATTCAAAATAGTAGATTGCCACAAAAATCTTATACTTTGTTCGCTGTGACAGGAATTCAGACTTTCTGTTATTGCGAACAAAGATACAAAGATGCAAAAAATTGCACCCTACAACTTATTCACCTTTCTTTATTCACGACTTATCCAAAAGTCCGAATTCCAATTAAAAAATACCACTATAATAAAAGCCCCCTGTTTAATAAAACAGGGGGCTTTTATTATAATTTATACTTTATCTATTATGATAAGAATGAACTATAGTTTTGTTGCATTTGTGAAATCATAAGTTCCATATTTGCAAATTTATTTTCAAGTTGAGTTCTGTAGGTTTCAATACTTGATTGCTTTTTAGTAATTTTATTTTCCATTTTTGTAATATCAGAATCCAATGTAGATTGCTTAATATCAAAATACCCAACTGTCGCTTTCAGTGATTGTTCAACTGTATTTTCCATCATATTCAAAATACCGTTTTCGCCGGCAAGAATTGATTGAACAGAATTAGAATCTTCTTCTAAGGCTTTCTTGAAAGCATCTTCATCAAATTCTAATTTATAAGTATCTGTTGATAAGTTTGAACCATCAGCTTCTGCAACAGAAATTCCGATTTGAGATAAAAGTTTGTATGCACCACCATTTGCAGTATTGCTGGAGTTAGCATAACTTTTTAAAGTTCTAGCCAAACTTGTTAAAGAAGATTCTCCATGTAAGTCTGCACCATTTTCAGTAACTTCTTCAACCTTTGATATTGCAGTGTTATACGCTTCAACAAATCCTTTTACCGCATCAATTAGCCCTGAGGTATCTTGCGTAACATTTAATTTTGTAGATTTAATATTGCCTTCGTCATCAGCAGTTGTCACACCTTTAAGATTCAATGTAACTCCGGCGATTCTTGAAACATCAGATGAAACAGTGTTAGAAGTTGAAGTTATGCTTGTACCGTTAATAGTTAATTGCGCATTTTTACCAAGTTCTTGAGCATCAGTAAACATTTTAGAAGAAACAACATTGCCTTCTTCATCCCATGTTGTAGATGTTAACCCCATAACATCGGTAAAATTACTTGTTCCAGCCTCAATATTGATATATGAAGCCCCTTCTTTTTTAGATGTAATGGTCAATTTTCCTGTTGCATCATCCCAGTATGCATTTGCTTGAGCTTCATCACTATCATTGATTTGCGAAATCAATGATGACAATGTAGTTGAACCATCAATTGTAAATGTAGCATCACCAATTGTAAATGTACCGGCTGTAATTCGTGTATTAAAACCGGAATCCTCAGCAGTTAATTTTGTTGCTGTATTCGCCTTAAACAAAGAATTTGCTGAGGTATAGGTACCATTATCTTGCTTAGTTAAACCAACGAGAGAAACAATATTTGTCGTATCAGTAGTAGCACCGACATTTATAGATGCACCTTCTGTATATGCAGACAATGTAAGCTCACCATTATCATTCAATTCTGCTTTAATACCGGCAGCTGCGAGATCCGCTTTAAAATCGCCTAAAGTATCATTTTCTTCAATATTGATTGCAGACTTAATTCCATCAACATAAACAGTGAAAGTACCAGCCTTAACTCCTAAATTTGATAATTTTGTTTCATCATCAGCAACAGCACTTGCACTTTCTTTGGAAGTTGCCTTTGTATAAGTAGCTAATTGTTGTACTTGAATATCATAGCTCTGTCTTAATGCATTGGTATCAGCTGTAGCAGTAAAAATATCTTCATTAGCAGATGTTGCAGTATTTTTACCAAACAAGTTGAATGAACCACCGAACTTTGCGTCAGTAAGTTTTTCCAAAGCTGTACGCAATGAATTAAATGTACTACGGGTATCAGTCAAAGTACTTTTCGTAGTCTGTATTGATTTTAACTCTGTTTGGAGAGTTGTTACTTTAGATTCTTTAACCGAAACGAGGGCATCAACCCATCCGGATGTATCTAAACCAGAAGCTAAACCACTAAATGATATTGACATTTTCTAAAATCCTTTTTTAATTCCAATTGGCATATATAATATAACATTATAAGCCATGTTTCAACCCTTTTCAACCCTACAAATGTTGTACTTTGTAAAATTATTGAGATATTTTTTATCCCAATTTTACAAAATTTAACATCCAACAAAAAAGAAGAGAAAAGTGCAAAATTAAAATTTTGGTTTATTTTCTTTTTTTATGCTACAATAGAGTCATACAGAGATTTTTTAATTTTGAGGGGGATAAATGACACAAGGGTATGACGCTAGTAATATACGTGTTTTAGAAGGTTTAGAGGCTGTTAGATTACGTCCTGGGATGTATATCGGCTCTACTTCACAACGTGGCTTACACCACTGTATTTATGAGATTGTTGACAATTCAATTGACGAATCTCTTGCAGGATATTGTACAGAAATTCATGTAACTGTACACAAAGATAATAGTGTTACGGTTGAAGATAACGGACGTGGTATTCCGGTTGATATTAAACCGGACAGTGGCAAATCTGCTCTTGAAATTGTTCACACAGTACTTCACGCAGGTGGTAAATTTGGCGATGGCGGTTACAAAGTATCCGGCGGTCTTCACGGCGTTGGTGCTTCCGTTGTAAACGCACTTTCTGAAAAAATGGTTGTTGAAGTTTCTCGTTCAGGTTTTGTATGGAGACAAGAGTACTTGAGAGGAGAACCAACTGCTCCCGTAGAAAAAACCGTTCCTACAACAAAAACCGGTACAAAATCAACATTCTGGTTAGACCCTGAAATCTTTACAGAAACAACCGTTATTGATGTTGATATTATTGCAACTCGTTTTAGAGAAATGGCTTTCTTGAATAAAGGTTTAAAAATTGTTCTTCATGATGAAAAAGGCAACAAAGAAGAAACTTTCCACTATGAAGGCGGTATCGGAAGTTATGTGACATTTTTAAACCACAACAAAACCGTTATGTTTGATGAACCGATTTACATGGACAAAATGGTTGATACAATTAAAGTTGAAGTTGCTATGCAATATACAGATTCTTACAATGAATCAATTTTATCATTTGCAAACAACATTAACACACACCAAGGCGGAACCCATTTAACAGGTTTCAGAAACGCAATTACTCGTGTATTAAACGATTACGCAAGAACAAATAAAATTTTAAAAGATTCTGAACAAAATCTTTCAGGAGATGACGTTAGAGAAGGTTTGACTGCAATTGTTTCCGTAAAAATTGAAAACCCTGAGTTTGAAGGTCAAACAAAAGAAA
>CAZHEI010000055.1:0-10486 GCA_964531425.1 uncultured Vampirovibrio sp.
GTGCTGAAGTTGATGTATTAATCAAAAAATTCACTCCAAAAGAACACAGAATTGCATTAAGTGTTAAAGATATTAATGCATAATTGAAAAGGTTATAGTTATAAAAAAACGGGCTGGATAAAATCCAGCCCGTTTTTTATTAAAAATTGTAAACACAACAATTCGTTACTATAACTGCATTTTAGCCAAAAGCTCAATTTTAATCTTTCATAAAAAGGCAATTATTTGCAAAAAAATTACTTTATATATATAAGGAGAACGAGCTATTATGACTTTTGGAACAAATATAGAGCTAAAAACCGGAGATACTACATATCTTAATGGTAAGAAAGTTAAAGTTGTTTCTACTCAATTAAATTATGTTGTTATTGAAGATGAACAAGGAAATAGACAATCTGTTCAAAAAGAGACTCTAAAAAATACCCCTTTATTTAATTTTTACAATAAAGAAACTCAAGAGAAACGCAAAGAACAAATTGCTCATTTTCAAGAAAAAGCGGAAGAAGCAGGAAAAGAGAAAAATAATTGGCTTACAAAAATCAAAGATTGCTGGGCTCAAATGTCTAATTTGGATAAAAATGACGAACAATATGCATTGTTAAAAGACGAATATTGGGCAGCAAGATTTTCCAAAACAGCAGCCGGCAATCGTGAATTCAGCAATTATATGCAAGCCTTTATGATTGCATCTGACCCAATTGCATAGGCTAATTGTTTAATAGAAAATAATTAAAAATTAAGTAATACTCCTTAATAATAAGGAGTATTATTTTTATGAAAATGTTAATGTTTGATTTTAGGGATTCCGAAACAGAATTTTTTGAACAAAATGAGTTTCCTGATTTTGATATAACTTTTATTCATGAACCTTTAAATGAAATGAGTCAATTAACAGATGAACAATATAATGAAACTGATGTAATAAGTGTTTTTATAAGTTCTTCTGTTAGTGAAAATGTTTTAAAAAAGTTTAAAAACCTACGCATAGTGGCAACTCGTTCAACAGGCTATAATCATATTGATATAAAATATTGTTCACAAAATAATATTGCAGTTTTTAATGTTGAAGAATATGGACAAGTTTCAGTTGCACAATTTACAATCACATTAATTTTAGCTCTCGTAAGAAATCTTTTCCCTTCGTATTTAGATATCCAAAGAAATTACATAAAACACGCAGATTACGAAGGTCATAATTTGAACAAATTAACAATCGGGATAATCGGTTGTGGCTCAATTGGTGGTGCCGTTGCCAAAATAGCAAACTTCTTTGATATGAAAGTTCTTGTTAACAGTTACGCAAAACGAACTGATGTAAGTTCTTTTGCAGATTATGTAAGCCTAGAAGAACTTCTTGAAGAATCTGATGTTGTTACTCTCCATACGCCTTATTTAACAGAAAATTATCACATGATTGGAGAAAAAGAGTTTTCTCTAATGAAAGAAGGTTCTTATTTTGTAAACACGGCAAGAGGAGAGTTAGTTGATATTGTTGCACTTTATGAAAATCTCCTTAGCGGAAAAATTAAAGGTGCCGCACTTGATGTTCTTGAATGTGAGTATTTAGCATTACCACCATCAAATATGGTTGATGATATCAGGGACGAAAATTCTGCATGCGTAGTTAGCGCCCTAATTACTCAAAAATTATTGGGTTTACCTAATGTTATTATTACACCTCATATTGCCTATAACACACAGGAATCTGTTGATACGCTTTTAGAAACAACTTTCAATAATATTAGAGATTTTTCAAAAGGGGTCAGAAACAATCAGGTATGTTAATGAAAAATGTTGATAAATATGTTATAATGAACTTAGTATGTTTAAACGTATTTGCAAAATAACTTTCATAACACACGGCGCTACCGTCTACACTTTAGACGGAATTGTCAACGATACTCTAAAATACCCAAAACTTAACGAATTTGGGGAAGAAGAAATTGAAAAAGTCTGCGAATATCTTACTCTGCGTGGTGTAGCTTATGACAAAATTTATACAAGCCCAAACGCTTGTTGTACTCAATCTGCGCAGATTATTGCAAAATTATTTAAGCAAAAGGCAATTCCATTAGATTTAACTCAACGTAATCATGGTGTTTGGCATGGAACCTTTTATGCAGATTTATTTAAAGAACATGGGACATCTGTTCTCACGCAAACCCCTGAAAACGGAGAAGCGCTCCTTGATTTTAACAAACGTATTGCAAAAATCATTGATAAATTAATTAAAGAAAATAAAGGGAATCGAATAATTGTTGTTACAACTCCGGAAATCGTACAATCAGCTATTGCGTATGCATTAGGAGTTCCACCTGAAAACCAACATAAAGTTTTGATTAAAACCGGTTCATTAACTCAAATAAGCTACTTTGATGGTTGGTCAAGTGTAATTTATAGTGACTATACTCCATTGTAATGATGTACAAGTTCTGTTCTGTAACGTTTGTATTGTTGATTTAAATCTGTACGCTCGATTGCTTTATTTATCGCCCAGATAGCACCTTCATAATCGTGAATTTGCTCATACGCATAAGCAAGATAATAATAAGCAAAAGCAGAATCCTCTTTTTCTGCTTGATATTTTAGTGCATGAACTCGTTTCACATCAATTCGAGCTTTCATTTTTTCATATTGTTTAAAATCTTCTCTTGCTCCAAGATGGTCGCCTAACCCTTCTTTAATTTTCCCACGTCGTTTATATAAAAAGTAACTTTCATCATCCGTTCCAACTTCTTCAATTGCTTGATTAATATATTTAAGCGCAAGTTGTTTGTCTGAATATGTGTAACGTTTAGCTTGGTCATAAAGCGCTTTTATTTGTTCTGTTTTAACAAAAGTTGTATCAAAATTGTAATTAATTGTAATAGTTTGTCTTGTACTGTTTGCAGGAAACTTCCCAAATGGTTCAGACTTATGTATTGCATTAACAGCCGATTCGTCATAAACAGGGTTTCCTGAACTTTCCAAAATATCTCCTGCGATTACATTTCCTTCTCTGTCAATTTTGAATATAACACGCACATGCCCTTCTTCCAAAAAATCAGGACAGACCCAGTTTTTTTGAAGTTTTGTTTTAACATCAGACATATAATCCGCAAAATCTGTTTGCACTTGGATATTCGTCGTTGGGCGGTTGTAGTAAGAATTGTACTCATAAGCATTTGCACTAAGAGCAAAAAACAAGCATAAAACAACGACTAAATATGATTTTCCCATACAAATATTTTAGAAAAAACTAAATCATATTAAAACATTTCGACAATTAAATATTAAGAAATGTAACAATTAAGACGAAATGTGAAATTCGGAATTTTCTATATACTTTATATATATGTAAGATGTAAAACAAGAATTTAATCCCTAATCTTTTCCCTAAACTAATTTTCAATCCGCTTCTCAAAAGAGAAGCTTTTTTTTGCTTGCAATACAAATTAATTGTCAAACTTGTTTATTAGTGTATAATGAAGCTATGGACACAGATTTGAAGACAATTAAAGATGAATTAGAGCAACGAGAATATGAGATTCTCTCTCCTTATGCAACAAAGTGTAAGGAATCCAAAGGCAGAAAAGTTCCTCATTACGAGGAATTCCCGATAAGAACTGAATTTCAGCGTGATAGAGATAAAATTTTACACTCAAAATCTTTTCGACGCTTAAAACATAAGACTCAAGTGTTTTTATCTCCTTTCAATGACCATTTTCGAACTCGATTAACACACACCCTTGAGGTTTCACAAATTGCCAGAACAATGGCACGAGCTTTGAAATTAAATGAAGATTTGGTTGAAGCAATTTCTTTAGGACATGACTTAGGTCATACACCTTTTGGTCATTGCGGAGAAGCGATTTTGAATGATTTATTGCCTAATGGATTTTACCACAATTTACAAAGCGTACGTGTTGTAGAAGTTATTGAAAATATGAATCTGTGTCAAGAAACAGTAGACGGCATTATGACTCACTCTTGGGGATATAATCCTAAAACTCCGGAGGGGCAAATTGTTCAATATGCAGATAAAATTGCGTATATTAACCATGATATAGAAGATTCTGTTCGTGCAGGTGTTATTGCAGAAACAGATCTTCCCAAGGAGTGTATCGAATATTTTTCTGCAAATCAATCTGAGCGTTTAGGCAAAATGATTGCAGATGTAATCACAAATTCAATGAATCAGCCAAAAGTTAGAATGTCAGAAGAAGGCTGGCATTATGTTACAAAACTCCGTGAATGGATGTTTGAAAATGTTTATCTTGATCCGATTACAAAAGCAGAAGAAAAGAAAGCTCGTAATATTATAAAATCTTTATATGAATATTATTCGGAAAAATTAGCTGCATATTATGATCAAGAAGATATTCCACAACTTGTTACTGATTATATTTCCGGAATGTCAGACCAATATGCAATAAGACGCTATATGGATTTATTTATTCCAAAACCTCTTGCTGAAGCTTCTAATGATGATGCTTTATTTAGAAAGGTTAAAGATGGAATATATTAAATTTGGCACATATACCGGTCTGGAAAATATGCAAATCGATTCAGATTTACTTGATAAAGCGATTGAAACACAGTCTAAAACACCTGTTTTTAGGTTATATGCGTGGGAACCAAGATGCATTTCTTTGGGACGGAATCAAAAAGATGATTTTCTTAAAGGTATTCAAGAAGATGTTGTAAGACGTTTAACCGGTGGCAGAGCCTTATTGCACGATAATGAAATTACGTACAGTTATGTTGCGCCTGTGACAGAGGGAGAAAGTGTTGTCGAATCTTACAAAAAGATTTCCGGAATACTAATAGACTTTTTTAAAACTTTAGGTGTCGAGCTTGATTTTGGTGGTGGAAAAGAAAAAGTTTCTACCAAATTTGACTATTGTATGTTAATTTCTACCGGCGCTGATGTTTGTTATAATGGCAGGAAATTAATAGGTTCTGCTCAATACAGAAAACAAGGTTATATTTTACAACATGGCTCAATTTTGTTTGGATATGATAAATCTCTTCTTGAAAGTTTGTTTCATGAAGAAGTTTCAGCCAATTCTATTACAACTGTTAATGAAATTCTCCCTGATATGACAAAAGAAGAATTTGTTAAATTGTTTGAAGATTTTATACTAAAATTTCCTTCTCATTCTTGTATATAACATAGCCTAACGGTGCAGCCGGAGGTTTCTTTAGATATTTACGTTTAGTATAAATAACACCAACTTTTGAAGGTTGAGTTGCAGAAGAATATTCTCTTGCAAGTTTACAACACTCAAAAATTGTTTTTTCATCAGGTTCATTTTCTTTAACCTTCAATAAAACATGTGAGCCGGCACATAACCTTGTATGAAACCAATAATCTTCCTCTTTAGAAAGTTTTGAAACAATATAATCATTTTGTTTATTGTTTTTCCCGACAAAAACCTCAAAACCATTTATATCAAATTTAAGTAACTGGTTCTGTTTTTGAGGCATAACTTTTGTAGAAGAACTTTTCTCTTCAATTTCTGATTTGATTTCCTCCAAATCTTCTATATTTTCAGCTTTTTCTATACTATATAAAATATTTTCCAAATGTTCTTTTTCTATTTTTAATCCGTTTAAAATTTGAGTTGATTTTTCTTTTGTAGTCTTTGATTTTGTATAAAGTTTAAAATATCTTTGCGCATTTTCATTAAGTGTTTTTGTTGAATCCAACTCGATTATTATATTTTCTCCGGTAAAATAATTCAAAACTTCTATTTGTGGAATATAATTTTTATTTTGATACACATTAGCTGTTAAAAGTTCTCCATAAAGCTTATATTCATCAGTTTTATCTCGTTTTTTTAGAAGCATAGAAATCTTATCAATAGAATTTTTTACCTTTTTCAACTTAGAATTAGTTATTTCAATAAATTGCGATTTTCTATTTTTTAAATTTATCTCTTCTTGAATTCTTGAAAAATAATTATCAATTTTTTCATTTATACTAATGCCTTCACTAAGAGATTTGTATAACGGAATTCCACTGAACTTATTACCTAAGTTGGGTGGCAATACATAGTTCAAACCACCTTGCAATTCTCTGTAACGGCTTTTTTCGGGACCTACATTATGCGCACAACCTATTATCAAAGAAGTTTCTCTATCATACAAAATTACGTTAGAATGTTTGCCCATTAATTCAATACAAAGACAGAGGAAACGTTTTTGAGAAAATTCATCCATTGTTTCAAAATGGAGTTCAAAAATTCTTTCTCCTTCAATAACTCTCGCATCAGAAATTTTGCATCCTTCCAAATATTTTCTTAGCAACATACAAAACATTGGCGGTTGCTTTGGAATTGTTAAATTTCTCCGAAATTCAGATTCTTTAGACATAAATGCAATATGATAAAATTGTGGATTTATATTTATATAAAACTTTCTGCTTTCTCCATTATTTCGTAAAGAAAATACAAAATCCTTCCTCGTTGGCTGTTGTATTTTTTGCAATCTTGCACCAACAAAAAAATCAATATTTTCCTCAAAAAAAGCTTGTAATGTAATATAATCAATATTCATCATAGATTAATTATACTACAGAATCGTCTTTAATTGATTTTGCAATTAAATATGCAGAAACAAGTGCAATATATGTATCAATAAATGCAGAAATTATAGAAAATAGAATTAATGCAATCAGGAATGATGGAATAAAACTTATCAAAAATTCTGCAATGATAGCAATAATAGCACCGACAATTACAATCAAGCCCAGTAACATAATATGTTTGAAATATTGCAAAGGAGCTTTTGCAACGGACTTGAAAACTTTCTTAAATTCAAAAAATGAAAAAATACTATTGTTGTTTGCAAAATTCCAAACAAAAGCACAAGCATAAACCAAAATAAGACCTACAATCATTAATTGCAAAATGGAAATAAAAAGGCTACTAAAAACTAATTTCAAAATTATCATTACAAAAATGAAACATAACATTACTAAAAATATTGCAAAGAAATATTTTAAACCTTTCATAAAATTATTAACTGTATTGAATTTTGGTAAAAGGATATTATTGTTTTGTTTTATTACAGCCCCAATAACAGATAAAAAATATCCTGCTGTAATAAAATAAATCAGAAAAACTGCTATATATAATAGTGTATCGCCTGTAGGATTTGTAGAAAGTAATTCCGGTCTGGCAATCATGTGTGAACCGGTCTTAGAGATTCCAATCAAAATATTTGCAATTGCAAGCAATGTAATATAAATCCAAGTTTTTTGCCAAAGACAATTATCTTTAAACATGTATGAAAAAGCTTCTCTCATGGTATCTCCTTATCAATGCAGATAGTATCATATTAATACCGTGTTGTAAAGATTAAAGATAGGAATACCAAGGTGCTTATTCATAAATTTTAATTTTTCCGCAAATTCTAATTACAATGTTTTTTGTACATTCTTTCAGACTCCGTGCGCTTAGTTTCAGCTCGGAATTCTTTACCCATTACTCTGTATTCCGGCAATATCGCTTTTGTAAATGTTCTTATGACATCAAACGGAGTATATCCTTTAGGAAAATATTCAACCATGTATTCTTTATCGTCAACTATTTTTTTACAAAATACGAATTCATCTTTTGTAGGTATAAATTCAATTGTATAGTTGGTATTTGGTGCATGCATAGCTTTTGTTTTTAATTCCTTTACCAAGCCTTCAGGGACATTGGCAAAATAGGGGTGTTCTAGTCCTTTTAACTTCATTCCAAAATTTGGGGAATTTGTACTTACTGAATTCATTATATTATCTCCTTTTTTACACTAAAAATAAAACAAAAATAAATTTGCTAGCTCTTTTAGAAATAAAAAAAACCACCCGATGTTTCAGGTGGGTTTTGTTTTCTGCATCCTAATGGTCTTTTTTAGTGTTTATTATCTAGGAGTTTATATGATTTTGGGGTTTTGTGTTTTTGCTATTTAGTGTTTCGACTACACTTAAAGTGTGTATTTATATTATTACGCATAAATTTTTTCTGTCAAGACTTTATTCTAAATTTACATTTACAAAACTTTACAATTAACGAAGACGCACTAGACGCTGGGTTTTTAGAGTTTGAAGCACAATTTTTATTAAACTTAGATTATCAAAAAGAAAAAGGATATTAATTGTATTTAATACCCTTTTTCTATAAACCTTTGTTTTGCTTTATATTAGATTTCTTCTAAGGACTCACTTCCTGATTTATGTGATTTAAGAAGAACCCCTCTTTTTGAAGATTGAATAAATTCAATCATATTTTCAATATATTCATTCATAGGGATTTCTGCTTTAATTTTTTCTATAGCTTGAGTTGTATTGTATTCTTCTGAAATCAATAATTTAAACGCTTGATTTGTTGCTGTTCTAACTTCTTGCGAAACCCCACGTCTTTTCATTGCAATAACATTAAGTCCTCTTGGAACAGGAGGTCTGCCTTCTCCTTTTGAGTAAGGTAAGATATCTTGTCTTGAAGCAGAAAATCCACTAACAATAGCCATTGAACCAATTCTGATATTTTGATGGAACACGCTCATTCCGCCAACAAAAGCTCCAAATCCAACATGTACGTGTCCGCCAAGAGTTACAAGGTTTGCAAGTATAACTTGATCTTCAAGTACACAATTGTGAGCAATGTGAGAACCTACCATTAACAAGCATTTATTACCAATTCTTGTTGTGAAATCTCCACAAGCAGCTCCACGGTGAATAGTTACGTTTTCTTTAATAATAGTTTCATTACCGATTACAACTTTTGTTGGCTCACCTTTGTAACCCAAATCTTGTGGTTCAGAACCAATTGTTGCAAATGGAGAAATTGTACAATTTTCGCCTATTTCTGCAAATTCAATATATGCATTTGCAATTACTCTTGTTCCTTTTCCAATTTTTACACCTTCGCCAATTACAACATTAGGTCCGATTAAAACCCCTCCTGAAATTTCAGCTGAAGGATGAATTACTGCTGAAGGATGAATTGATGCCTTTTCTAATAAAGTGTTTGTCATTCTCTTTCTCCATTTATAATGTTTACCAGTTTAGTATATTATAAAAAACTTAAGAAATGACAAATCCTTACATAATCTTAACACCAAGAATTTACAAGGAAATGCCAATTTCCCCTCATCTTTTCGTATTAAGTGTTTTTAATTAACCCAGGCTCTGCATCAGAACCCGTAATTGCTTTTCTCAAGATAAAAGTCAGTTTTGGCAAACAAACTGCCAAAAGGAAACTACTTAAAGCAACATTTGCCAAAATATTTGCCGATTTTACTTTTAGAGCTTTTTTTGCAAATTTTTCTACATTTCCTGTTTCAGATGCTTTCTTGGCGAATTTTTCTATTTCAGATTTAAATTCCAAGATTTTCTTTTCATTCACATAAACCCGAGGATCTCTTATTCCGCTTGAAAGTCGTTTAACTCCACAGAATTCTTCAGCCAATTTTGAGAATTTTTCGTTAGGACATTTATCCAAAAAATCAATTATATTTTCTTTAGGCAACTTAAGAGTTTTATTTTTTATTGCAGTAATAAATTCTTCATCATTTAATATTCTAGGGTCAAGGTTAACATTTGTATCAAAAAGTTTGTTAGACATTTTGTCAAAGCCTTTTGCAATCCAAATTGGAGCAACAAAATTCAAAAACATCATGCCTGTCATCTTAAATCCATTCTCAATTGCTTCAAACTTATTTCTCGCAGTTGAAACACGCCCAACAGTCAAACCTCCATCAGTAATAGCCATCTTGTTTACGGTTGACATGTTTGCAAAAGTTGAAATGGCACTTCCTTTAAAAGAAACATTTTTACCGGTTTCATTTTTTGCTAAAGAGAGTTCTTTTTCTTGTTTTTTTCTCAATTTATCAGTAAGTGCAAAATTTAATTTAGGAAGAACAAACCCCATTAAAATAACCGGAATGACTGTTGATAAAATAAATTTACCGGCAAGGAGTTTTTCGTAAGTTTTTTTATTATTCAAAACTTTTTCCAACTCAGCAACTTCTTTTGGAGCAAGTTTTTTGAATTTTTCTATGTTTTTTCTTGCCCCTTGATTTACCCCTTCTTTGAATAAATTAAGATTTACATTAGGATTGTAACCGAGTTTTTTTATTCCTTTGTCACAAAGCCATCCAATAGCAGGAATTCCACCTAACCAAATAGCAGAAGTACCATATTCGTCAATAAGCCTTTCTCTTACTGCATTATTTGCCATTTGTTTAGAATCTTTTAGGTTTTGATTATAAGTCATCAAAACTTTAGAAGGAATTTCGATTCCACAATCACGAACCAACAACGGGTAAATGGACGAATTATTTCCAATCGCTGAAATTACATTTACAAATGACATATAAAATTTTCTCCTTTAAAAATCTGCTCATAACGTTCTCTTTATTTATCCCGAAAGAGCTGATTTCAAAGGGAGTTAATTAGCGAGACAACAACAAACTCCAAGCCCTTTCGGGTTTGTATGAGTATGATGATGTAATT
>CAZHEI010000056.1:0-10247 GCA_964531425.1 uncultured Vampirovibrio sp.
ATAAGGGATGTTTAATTTTTGTTAATGAATCTTCTGTGAGAGAACATCTTGAAGATGATGAATTTTTAATTGATGAGTTGGTCGGACTTAATGTTTACGATGGGGATACTCGAGTCGGTTCTGTTGTTGGAGTTTCTAATAATGGTGCCAGTGACTTATTATCAGTTAAAACTAATTCTAAAAATATCTGTCTTGTTCCTTTTGTTAAAGCGATAGTTTTATCTGTTGATATTAAATCAAAACGAATTCAGATAAATAACCTAGAAGGTCTTTTATCATGAGATTTGATGTTTTAACTCTTTTTCCTGAATTAATCATGTCTCATTTGAACTACAGCATAATGAAACGTGCAACTGACGATGGAATAATTGAAGTTAATACAGTTAATCCTCGAGATTACACATTAGACAAACATAAAAAAGTTGATGACACTCCTTACGGCGGAGGTGCAGGAATGGTTTTAGCACCACAGCCTTATATTGATGCTTATGAAGGGGTTAACAAATTAAATAATTCAATAACCATAATGATGACGCCACAAGGCGAGCCTTTTACACACGAGATTTCAAAAGAATTGGCTCAATACGAACAAGTAATTATATTATGCGGACATTATGAAGGATTTGACGAAAGAATTCGTGAAATTATAGCACCTCGTGAAATTTCAATTGGAGATTTTGTATTAACAGGGGGGGAACTACCTGCTCTGTGTGTGATTGACAGTGTTTCCAGAAATATTGAAGGGACCTTGGGTAAAATCGAATCAGCTCATGATGATAGTTTCTCAGATGGATTACTAGAATATCCACAATACACAAAACCTAGAGAATATAGAGGTTTAGAAGTTCCGGAAGTGTTATTAAACGGTAATCACAAATTGATTTATGAATTTCGAATGGAACAAAAAATAAAAAGGACACAAATTAAGCGTCCTGATTTATACGAAAAATGGATAAAAAAACAATAAACATCTTTTTACCCATTTTAGATTTTAATAAGCAAATCCATTTCGTAGTTTATTCAAAGCTCTTGCTTCTGTTTGTCTGATACATTCCTTTGTAACACCAAACATTTTTCCTATATCTTCAAGGGTTGTTTTTGTGAAATTTTCCAACCCAAATCTCATTTTAATAACTGCTTGTTCTCGTTCTTTTAGAGTTGAAACAACATTTGCAATTTCTTGTTTCAATTCTTCAAATTCAATATTTTCTTCTACAGAAGGTTTTTCATCTGCAACAACATCAGCAACTGATAATTCACTTCCATTATTTGCATCAAAACTACCTTCAATTGAGACCGTTGTTGTATAAGCAGAAAGATATGTATCAATTTTTTCCGGCTCTATATCCATTTTCTTTGCAACATCATGGTTTGTTACTTGACAATTGTAGCTTCTTTCCATTTCAGCTTTAACTTTTGAAAATTTAGATAAGGTTTCTTGGATATAAACAGGAATTTTCATGCAATAAGATTGTTCAGAAATAGCCTTAAACATTGCTTGTTTAATCCACCAAGTTGCATAAGTTGAAAATCTGTACCCCAGTTCTGGATTAAATTTTTCTGCCGCAATCATCAAGCCCAAATTTCCTTCTTGTATTAAATCCACCAAAGGAAGTTTTGAAACGTGAATTGCTTTTCTTGCAATTGTTACAACAAGCTTAAGGTTTGCTTGAATCAAAGATTTTTTAGCATTCAATTCTCCATTTTTTGCTCTCAATGCTAATTCTTTTTCTTCTACTGAATCAAGGCTTTTTACTGAATTAATTTTTCTCAAATAATCACCTAATTCTGAAGAAGAGGATGTAATTGATAAATAACCGTTTCTTGCCGGATTTGTAACACCTGTTTTTTTCATTGACACAACTGAATTTTTCATACGTTAAGCTCCTATGGGTAAATATTATAGTGTGTAAACTTTTTTAAGAATTTTTTTTAGAATTGACTTTTAACAACACAGTCCTTATATACTTAATATATATCGCCCATATATAAAATTCAAGTGTTTTGTTAAGAAATATTACAAAAATAGCCCATATTTTAGCAAATATTTACAAAAGTTAATAATAAAACCGTTCACGAGTTTCAAGCCGTAGACTTGGAAATCGACAAAAAGTAAAATAAGTTAATAGGTAAATAAGTGAATAAGATGTTACATTTTTGATATTGACAAACTCCGTAATCATTTTCAACTTTCAAATCCCGATTCATTTTTCTAGAACTGTATACTATACTTTTATTCAATATTCCAGTATAATAGCCTCAGGAGGAAGAGTTTATGTACAAGCTGGGTATTATAGGTTATCCTTTAGGACATTCAATTTCTGCAAAAATTCAGAAGGCAGGTTTTGAATCTCTTGGAATAGAAGGTTCGTATGATGTTTTGGAAACTCCTCCTGAAGATTTGATTCCTCGAATTAAATATCTTAAAACGAATGGTTATAATGGATTCAATGTTACAATTCCATTGAAAGTACCTATGTCATTATTTTTGGATGATATTGATGATTATGCAAATATTGCAGGCTGTGTAAATACTGTCAAAATTATGGAAGACAGATCTTTTATAGGCTATAACACAGATATTTATGGCTTCAAGACCGCAATTCCAAATGAGATTAATTTACAAGGAAAAAGAGCTAGTGTTTTAGGTACAGGGGGCGCCTCTCGAGCTGCCGTAGTTGGACTTTCTGAAAAAGGAATTAAAAATATAGATTTCTATACAAGAAATATTATTAATTCTCGACAAACTCTTGATTATGTACGTGCAAAATTTCCTGAAATAGAATTTAATGTATATCAAATCCAAAATATCCGTTCTCTTGAAGATTCAGCGATTGTAGTAAATGCAACTCCTATTGGAATGAGAGGTTTTATGGCAGATCAAATGCCTTTGGAATCAAAAGATTTAGATAAACTTAAACCTGATACAATAATATATGATATTGTTTACAATCCAATAAAAACGATATTAATAAAAGAAGCAGAAAATCGAGGTTTACGAACAATTGGTGGATTAGACATGCTAATTTATCAAGCACAACGTGCAATTGAAATTTGGACAGGAAAGAAACCTGACTTTAATATAATGAAATTAGCTGCATTAGAAGCATTACGCTAGATTTATAAAATCTTGCAGACTGTTTGTAATTAGGTTACAATAAGAAGAAGATTTGAGAGCAACATTCTCTATAATGAGGAGAGTTTTAAATGAATAAGTTACAGATAAAAGCAGAAATCCTTGCAACTTTAAGAGCTTTGAGTGGAGCTTCCATGCCGGAACCTTCATTATTGACAGATTTAAAAATGATTGAAGACAAAAAGACTGTTCTGGATGTCTTAATCAGAGAACTTATAAACGCTGATGAACATAAGACTCTGCTTATATGCTGGCTTTTGACAGAACTTATTGAAAAGAATCAATTAAACGATGAATTGTGGAATGTAATAAAAAGTCCTGAATACAGTGACCACATAAAAATGATTGCATTTAATATGCTTAAAGATTTAGGCAATAAGATTGATTATGAAGTAATAAGCGGTTATTTTGAAAAATTTAATGAACTTATAAATAAAGAAACAAAAGAACTTCTTGATACTGCTATCATGAATCCGGAAGCACAAATTGATTTTATGGATTTTTTGAATGCACTTACAGATGATGACAAAATCCTTTTGATAAAATCATTAGAGGAAGATTATGCGAATGATGCACTCGCAAACATTGTAATACCTGTTTATTTATTTTATATGGGCACTAAAGTTGGAGATGAAGCTTTATCAATATTAGCAAGAACAAGGTCTCAATTAGCGTTCCACGCACTTGAAAACGCAAAGCAATATGTTGATGAAAATACAATCAACAGTATTAACAAAGCGTTATCCGAATTAAAACTTTCAGGGATAAGAGTTGATAATACAGTTGAATTCTATAAAGATATTTTAAAGGAATCCAAACCTTATAAATCTTATATTTCATTCCCTGACGGACATGGAAATATGGCAATTATTTTTTCAAGAATTCGTCCAAATAAAACACTGCAATTCCTTGCTATAGTTATAAATCCACGTTACGGAATCTTAGATTCTTTCGGTTTTAATTCAATGACTGAACGAGATTTTTATAAGATTGTAGATAAGTTTTATAATTATCAAGAAAAATACGAAATTGAAGCCGGTGTTGTTAAATATTTGTTAGCACAGGCTGTTGAAAATTCTTATACAAATAAGGAACCTATTCCGTATGAATATATTTGTTGGGAAAGTATTCTTCTTGATATTGAACCGATTAGACCGGAAGTTGATTTAGAGAAAAAAGAGCTTAGTCAAAAAGATATTGATAAACTTTGTTTAAATGATAGTGTACAGAATTGGTTTTTTGATGAAATTACATCTCCTGAATTCAATACTTTTATTGAAAAACTGTCAAGCGAGTTTAAGAAAAATAATTTTAGCGTAGATTTAGATAAATTTATTGCCGATAATTTTGATAGTGTTTATACAGCAAAAGAACTTGCGTACCAAATGGTAACATTTAACATCGCAGCATATTTACGTTTGATAAAAGGGGATAAAGAACTGGCACAAGTTTTATATTCACTTGGTACAAACTATGCATTTCTAACTAATATTTTGAGAAAAAGTATATATGAGTATTATGTTGGGAAAAGATATATTTTGAAGAATCAAAGACAGACTGTCAATAAGTTTGAACAACGTATGCAACCTCGAGTTGATGATTTTAAGCTATTACAATTAGATATGATTATAGCTTGTATAGAAGCAAAGTGGGTTGATAATGCATAAAATAATGGCACTGGATGTTGGTACAAAACGTATAGGAATTGCTTTGAGCGATTACCTGCAAGTTATCGCAACTGCACATTCTACAATACAAAGAGAGCCTGAAACGGGTGCTATTGAAACAATAACAAAACTTGCAAGAGAAAATAGAGTTGAAAAAATTGTTGTTGGAGTTCCTATTAATATGGATGGAACAAAAGGTTTTCAAGCTGAAAATTGTATAGATTTTGCACAAAAATTTTCTGGTTTTGATATAATATTTGAAGATGAGCGCTTAACCTCGGAAGAAGCAGAACAAAGACTGCGAGCAAGAAAAATTGATTTCCGTAAAAACAAAGGTTTAGTGGATATGGAAAGTGCTTGTGTTATACTGGAACAATACTTAAGTAGAAAACATTAATAGGAGTCAAATCATGGCAGAAGAAGAATTAAACTTAGTTGAACTTAGTGATGAAGAAGGCAACATTACTAAGTGTGAAGTATATGATATTGTTGATTTTGAAGGAAAAACTTACGCAATGCTCATGCCTGTAGAAGAAGAATCAGAAGAAGAACCTGAACTAATCGTTCTTGAATACATTGAAGAAGGTGACGAATGTTCTTTTGCAAGCATTGAAGACAAAGATGAATTTAACAAAGTTTGTGATTATATCGAATCTTTGATGGATGAAGTTGAAGAATAATCAACCAGTATTCTTGAATCTAGATAAAAACAAGGAATTTCTATGTTTGAACGTTTTACAGAAAAAGCAGTAAATGCGGTTAGTGAATCCCAAAGATTAGCAAAAGAGATGAAGAGTGCAGAAGTTTGTCCTGAGCACCTTCTTCTTGCTCTGGTAAGTGAAGCAAGAGGTGTTTCATTGAAACTGTTTAGAATGTATAACGTTACATTTGAGGCAATGGAAACAGAAGTTAACAATTATGTAACTCCAGCTTTGAGACAATCAGAGAATATTCCTTTCAGTCATAGCGTTAAAGAAATTCTAAAAAGAACTCTTGATTTAGCTTCAAAATCCGGTAATCAAAATATATTGTTTGAACATTTGTTTTTGTCTGTAATTACAGACAAAAATTCCAACATTCAATCTATTCTTGATAAATTTAATTTTAATATAATTAATGCTCGTGAGATTTTAACAAAACTTGTACAGAAAAAAATTAAAAGACTGGAACATCCGGAAGAAGTTGACGAAGACGAAAAGACCTCTTTTGCATCAGTTTATGAAGGAGAAGCTCTTGCTGATGTTTTTGACAGAGCTGTTTCTAAATTGTCAACTAAAGGCTACGAAATTCTTGGAACGGAACAAATTATGGCTTCGATTCTTGAATCAGATAATTCTAGTTTCTTGAACACTATTAACAAATATGGAATTACAGCTCAATCATTTGAAGAAAAACTTGAAAGTATAAGTTCAAGACAATCAGAATATGAAGATAAAAAAATTATTTTTACTCCGAATGCTTTCTTAACAATGAATTTAGCTTTGCAAACCGCAAAAGAGTTAGGTTCCTCTGTTATTACTCCGGAACATATTGTTTTAAGTATTTTAAAAGCAAAAAAAGGAATTGCTTACGAAATTATTAAATCTCTGGGAGTGAATGAAGAAAGATTGTCTGAAGAAATCGTTAAACCTATAGAGAAACAAATGCCAGAAACTCTTCTTATTATGAAACTTGCAAAAGAAGAAGCTCGACGACTTGGAAGAAATGTTGTCGGGACAGAAATGTTCTTATTAGGAATTATTGGAGAAGGTGCTAGTGTTGCTTCTGAAGTTTTGAGTGACTTAGAAATTACAATGAAAGATGCTCGTTTTGTAGTTGAAAGTCTTGTTGGATACGGAAATGAATATTTTGATAAAGAGATTGTATTTACCAAAAGAGCAAAACGTGTCCTTGAAAAAGCTTGGGTTTCAGCTAAAAAACATAATAAACAAAAAATTGAAGCTGTTGATTTGTTGTTAGCTATTCTTGATGAGCCGGATTCTTTGGCTATGAAAGCCTTAGACAGTTTGGGAGTAGATGCAATTGAAATCAGACACGGAATACAAGGTTTGGGATGTTAAACAGAATAAAATCTTTTCTTGAGGAGTATGATTTACAAGATAAAACAATAATTGTCGGATTCTCCGGCGGTTATGATTCAATGTGCCTATTGGACATTTTATCTAAAATTAAACAACTAGAAGGCTTTTATGATTTAAATGTAATCGCAGCCCATTTCAACCATAATTGGAGAGGGGCTGAATCTTTACAAGAACAAGAAGTTTGTAGACTTTTTGCCGCAAGTCGTGGATTTGAATTCTATACCCAAAATGCTCCTTCAACACTAAAAAAGACAGAGAATGATGCTAGAATTGCAAGATATGAATTTTTTGAAGAAGCGTACGATGAATATGATGCTGATGCAGTTTTTACGGCTCATAACAAAGATGATAATGCTGAAACTGTCTTATATCGAGTAATCAAAGGAACCGGAATCGTAGGGTTAAAGGGGATTTCTCAAAAGCGAAATTATTTTTACAGACCTCTGTTAAAAACTACCAGAGCAGAAATAGTTGAGTATTGTGATAAAAATAATTTAACTCCAAACAATGATTCATCAAATGCTGATACAACTTATAGAAGAAATTATTTGAGATTAAACGTAATTCCGGCTCTTGAAAGAATAAATCCTGCGGTAAAAGATTCTTTAAACACTCTTGCAGAGGTTGCGACCAGCGAGAATTCTATTATTGAAGAGTATTTGAGTGGAATTAGAGAGAAAGTATTTGAAGACGAAAAAATAATTTCTCAAGAGTACAAAAAACTTTCTCAAGCGGTAAAAATGCGATTTTTACATGAATATGTTCAAATTTTTGATTTAGATTATGATTTTAAACGAATCAAAGATTTATATAACTTTATTGAAGAAAATATTCACAAGAAAAATGGTTCTACAATTTCGCTGGCTACTGCGATGTGGCTTTATGTGGATGACAAAATTATAGAAACAATTCCACATCGAAATAATTCTCCTGTTGACAAACAAATAGAAGAAATTATTATTGATTCGGAAGGCGAATACCAAGTAGGAAATAAAAAACTCATAATAAAACCTTATGTTTCAACAGAAGTATTTGTTTTTCCTGAATCAACCGCAACATTTGCTTACGTTGATTTGTCAAAAATTAAACTTCCGCTTATTGCCAGAACTCGCAAGGATGGAGATATAATAAATCCATTTGGAATGACAGGCTCCATGAAATTAAAAAAATATCTTAATTCAAAGGGTGTAAATAGACATAAGCGGGATGAAATTTTGATTCTAGCGAATGAAGATGAAGTATTATGGGTTGTAGGAGTTGGTTTGAGTAATAAAATCGGAGTTACAGGAAACCCAACCCATGTTATTGAAGTAATATAAAAATTTCTTGCAAATAGAGAGGCGTGACTTAATGGAAATGATAAAAGAATCTGATTTAAAAATTTTGTTTTCAAAAGAACAAATTCAAACAGAAATTGAAAAACTTGGAACGAGATTGAATGAAATTTACAAAGACGAAACTGTATATTTAATCTGCGTTTTAAAAGGTTCTGTAATGTTTATGGTAGATTTATCAAAACATTTAAAAATGCCTGTAAAAATGGAATTTATACGACTCTCCAGCTATGGTTCAGGATTCGCTTCCACCGGAAAAGTAAGTGCTGTTGACATTGCGTTACCGGATTTGAACGATAAAAATGTACTAATTATCGAAGATATTATCGACACAGGTCATACTGCAAAATTTCTGGTAGATTTTATTAATCACAATTTTAAGCCTAAAACATTAAAATTTTGTTCACTTATGGATAAAAAATGTCAACGAGAAGTTGAAATAGATGCAGATTTTTATTGTTTTGAAATAGATAATAAATTTTTAGTCGGTTATGGACTTGATTATGACGGATATTACAGAAATATTCCTTATGTCGGATATGTGGAAGGAGTTTAAATGTACAATATCAGAAAAATTACAGAGGACTTGATTTATATAGGTTGTTCAGACAGACGTTTACAACTTTTTGAAAGCGCATACACTGTTCCTGATGGAATTTCATACAATTCATACTTATTAAAAGACGAAAAAACTGTTTTGTTTGATACTGTTGATAGAGTTTGCGCATGTCAATTCTTCAAGAATCTTGAAGCAGGACTGGCTGGAAGAACTTTGGATTATTTGGTAATTCAGCACATGGAACCTGACCATGCAGCTTTGATAGGCGAAATAAAGAAAAAGTATCCTGACGTAAAAATCGTTTGTACAGCAAAAGCATTAGCAATGATTAAGCAATTCTTTAATTTTGATATCGATTCTTGTATAATAACAGTAAAAGAAGGCGAAATTTTAAATACGGGTACACATGAACTCCAATTTATAATGGCACCAATGGTTCATTGGCCGGAAGTTATGGTTACATTCGATAAGAAAAGCGGAACTTTGTTTTCCGCTGATGCATTCGGTTCTTTTGGTGCAATTAACGGAACTCTATTTGATACAAATATTGATTTCAAGAGTGATTACTTAGGCGAAGCTAGAAGATACTATACAAATATTGTTGGGAAATATGGACTTCAAGTTCAAATGCTTTTAAAAAAGATTTCTCAACTTGATGTAAAACTTGTTTGCCCACTTCACGGATTATTAATAAAAAATAATATTAAACAATTTGTTGAAAAATATGAAAAATGGTCAACTTATTCTCCGGAAGAGAAAGGAGTTCTTTTTGCTTATACATCTGTTTATGGCGGAACCGAAAATGTTGTCGATATAATTGCAGGAAAGCTTGCTGACAAAGGAATTAAAAATATAAAAATGTATGATTTATCTTTTGCAAATCATTCAAAAGTTCTTGCAGAAGCTTTTAAATACTCGCATATTGTTCTTGCTACCACAACATACAACGCCGGTGTTTTTGAATCTATGCAAAGTTTTGTTCATTCATTGGTTTCTCACGGACTCCAAAACAGGAAGTTTGTTCTTATTGAAAACGGTTCTTGGGCTGCAACTTGCGGAAATTTGATAAAAACAGAGTTAGAGAAACTAAAAAATACAGAAATATTGAACAAGCCGTTTTGTATAAAATCAACATTAAAAAATGAACAGTTGACCGAACTGGATAATGTTGTAATTACAATAGAAAATTCTTTAAAAATATAATATATTGAATTTGTAAGATAAAAAAGGAGAAAAATTATGCAAAAATATGTATGCACAGTATGTCACTATATTTATGACCCTGAAATCGGAGATCCTGAAAACGGAATCGTAGCCGGAACTTCTTTTGAAGAGTTGCCTGAAGATTGGGTTTGTCCGCTCTGCGCAGTTGGAAAAGATATGTTTGAAGAAGCATAAATTAGAATGCAACTGTAAAGAACCGTAAGTTTAAACTTTCGGTTCTTTGTGTTATAATGTCACTTGAGAATG
>CAZHEI010000057.1:0-10106 GCA_964531425.1 uncultured Vampirovibrio sp.
CAAGCGAATATTTAAAAAAAGCTTGTGATATAAATGAATCGTTGGGTACAGTTTCAGCCCTTGGTTTTGCAGAATTTGAACGAGGTGAGTTTCATAAATCCGCAGAAATTCTTGAACACGCATTAACTCTGGGAGAGAATCCGGATATTTACAACAAGCTGATTCTAAGTTTATTTCAAATAAAGAGTTATAAAAAAGCTATTGATTATTCTGCTGAAATGTTTGAAAAATATCCTCAAAATACTGATGCGATTTCTCACATGGTAAAATCATTAACACAAGCCGGAAAACTGGCTGAAGCAGAAAAGCTTTGTGTTAATTACTTAAAAGAACATCTCGATTCTGCTTCGCTTTGGTTTCACTTAGGTTATTTAAAAGAATTGATTTATTGTAATGATAAGCAAGCTTGTGAATGCTATAAAAAAGCTCTGGAGCTGGGAAATAATGAGGCATACTATAATATTGCAGTCAGTTATCAAAAACAAGGTGATTTCTTAAAAGCAGAAGAATTTTACAATAAAATGCTTGAATGCTACCCCAATGATGTTGATACTTTAACTTCACTTGGTATGTGTAAACTTACTCAAAAAAAATTTAAAGAAGGATATAATTTATTCTTTTTGAGAGATAAATCCTCCTTAGATAAAAAAACAAACAATCCTTGGCAACCTAATGACAAATTAAAAGACGAAGTTGTAGTGCTTTGTGACCAAGGTTTTGGAGACCATATTCAATTTATAAGATATTTGCCTTTCTTACAAGAGAGGGTTAAAAAGCTTTATGTAGCTTCTCATCCGTCTTTAACTTGTATTTTTAAACCAAATTATCAAGACGTTGAATTTATCACTTATGACGAAATCAATCCTGAAATGCAATCCATAAGGATAACCGACTTAGCTTATGCGCTCAATATTGACTTTGATAATATTCCGTTTGCAAAAGGATATTTACAATCAAAAGATGCCGGAATTAAAAATAAAAAGATTAAAGTAGGTTTGTGTTGGGAAGCCGGTAATGCCGGAATTAGAACAATGATTAATCGAACAATAAACATTAAATTATTGGAACCTATTTTGAATCTTGAAAATATTCAAACTTACTCATTACAAGTCCGAGATACTTTGAAGGGAAATGAAAAATATTCCGATAAAATGATTAACCTTGCAAAAGATTTCAAAAATTTTGAAGATACTGCAAAAGCTATGAAATCAATGGATGTAATTATTTCTGTTGATACTTCCGTTGCACATCTTGCAGGAGCACTTGGCGTTAAAACCTTTTTGATGTTACCATACTACAGTGATTGGAGATGGTTTAATGATACAAAAACAACTCCGTGGTATGATAGTGTTGAAATTTTTAAACAAACTGACCCAATAAGCTGGGAAAAACCAATTGAGGATATTATATGCAAACTAAAAGAATTCTCTTTATAAATTTTGGTGGAATTGGAGACGAAATCTTATTTTTACCAACAATTCAATCTGTAAAAAAAGAATTTCCGGATTCACATATTACATTAGCACTGGAAGAACGTAGCAAAGGGATTGTAACTCTTACAGATGTTATTGATGAAACGTTGTTTGCAAATATAAAGGGGAAAAATAAATATTTCGAACTATTTAAACTTCTTATAAAAATTTGGAGAGAAAAATTTGACATTGTAATTTCCTCTGGTTCAAATAAATTTATTTCAATATTTTTATTTATAACACTTATTAAAGAAAAATATGGTTATAATACAGGTAAATTAAGTGAATTATTACTAACAAAAACAACTAAATTAAATAAGAACCAATATGCAGTACAAATGTATCACGATTTGGCAAAAAACATAACAGATAAGAAAACCGAACTACCAATTTTAAGTATTCAAAAAAGACCGGTAACTCCAAATTCAGTTTTAATCCACCCCGGAGTAAGTAAAATCAGCGTTCAAAAAGGTATGATAAAAACTATTCCAGCAACAGAGTGGGCTAAAGTTGTTGAAAAACTTGCAAATAAAGGGAAAAAAGTGTTTTTAATCGGTGGACCTGACGACAAAGATTGTATTGAAACAATTATAAAACAGGTTCCTGCGGAAAAATATGAAAACTTGTTTGGTTCCACAAAAAACTTAAAAGAATTAGCAGAAGTTATTTCATCAGCAGAAATCTTTTTGTGTTCAGATTCTGCACCTTTACATTTGGCAGTTGCTTTAGAAGGAAAAACTTTTGTAATATTTGGTTCTACTGATGATAAAAAACTTATTCCTCAAAATGGTAAAGTTATACCAATAAAAGCAGATTGCACCTGTCCTTTACAACCTTGCTTGTGGGAAAGAAGACAAACTACTTGTGAGAAGTTGGATTGCTTGAAGATTACTGCAGATAAAATTGCAGAAATGGTTTGTGGTTACTAGTATGTGCTAAACTAAGACACACACTTGAAATTTATAAAAACATAGTTTATAATGAGTACAAAGTCGGGTTTCAAAAAGTGGTGGTACACTTTTTGAATTTTAACTCCTGATTAGTTCGTTATAGAACTAGCATTATGATTATTATCATTAGTGCTAGTTCATTATTATTGCAATACTGCAATATGGTTTGAATTAACATTAATTTTGTAACCATAAGCAAATCCCTCCTTTCTTCAAGTATTTTCTGATTTTAAGTCTGTGCTTGAGGAATTTTAGGATTTAAATTCATCAGGAGTACCCGACAATTAAAATAATAACATATTTTCCAAAAGCATATTATCATTTATTTAATGTAAATTTTATTTCTAAAATAACATTATTATGCTAAAATGTTAAAAACGTAAAAAAAGGAGTTTAAAATATGCCAACCACTCTAAAAGGTTTAGAATTTGATCCTGGATTTGCACCTTATATTTTGGCATTCCAAGGTTCTGTTGAATATTTATATGCAGACATTAATCGTTTCAAAAATTTTTCTCAGAAAAAATTAAGATTTATGCAATATCACAAAAAGATTCTTGAAATATTTAATAATAACCTTGGGTTTTATATTGGTTGTTTGATGTGGGCGGCTTATATTAAGACCCAACCGGAACAAGAATTGCTATCAAATCATTGTTTAGGTAAAACTTATGATGAAAAAGAAAACGTTTCTGATACTCAATTTATAATAAAATTTGCTGAACTGTTTTCTAAAGATATGAAGTATTTTCTTGGCAAAGACTTTTCTTTTGATGAAAATGTTATCAAGCTTTTGAAAGTTTATGAAGAATTTCTTGTCATAAATAAAGGATTCACTGAATCCAAAACAAATACTGATATAAATTTACCATCAGCTGTAAAAACAGAAAATGCGAACAATTATAAATCTCAAATTGAAGAAGTTTTGAAAACAGAGGATTTGAGTAAATTATTAGAATACTTGCCATTAATTATTTAAAAGAGGTTTTTATGTCACAACAAAAAGTTATAAATGTAGCAAGAGGGCTTGAGAAAGCCGAATTAGTTATAAAAAATGCAACCATTGTGAATGTTCTTTCCGAAGAAATTCATAAAGCTGATATCGCTATTGAAGATGGAATTATTGTCGGGATTGGCGACAATTATTCAGGGATAAAAGAAATTAATATTAATGGAGCTTACGTAACTCCTTCTTTTATTGATGGTCACGTACATTTGGAAAGTGCAATGGTTTTGCCAAAAGAATTCGCAAAAACAGTACTTCCTGCCGGAACAACAACCGCAATTATTGATCCGCATGAAATTTCCAATGTTTTTGGTCTTCATGGAATAAGCTTTATGCATGAAGCTGTAAAAAATCTTCCAATGGATGTATATACAATGCTCCCGTCTTGTGTTCCGGCAACTCCTTTTGAAACATCAGGTTTTGATTTGAATAGTTATGACTTATCACTTCTTATTGATAAACCTTGGGTACTTGGTATTGCTGAAATGATGAATTTCCCAGGGGTTTTAAATCTTGATAAAAATGTTATGGCAAAGCTTGAACTTGCAAAACAAAGGGATAAACGAATTGATGGTCACGCTCCATTTTTATCAAACAAGGATTTGTGTGCTTATATTGCAAGTGGTGTTAAGTCTGATCACGAATGTACCACTCCAAAAGAAGCAATAGAAAAGCTCCGATTGGGAATGTATTTGATGATAAGAGAAGGAACAGCAGCAAAAGATTTAAATGCACTTATTCCTGTTCTTAAAGAGTGTAACACCAGAAAATGTCTTTTTGTAACAGATGACAGACATCCTTCCGATTTAAAAGAACATATTAACGGAATGGTTCGTCGTGCGGTTGAAGCAGGAGTAAATCCAATTAAAGCGATTCAGTGTGCAAGTTTAAATACCGCAGAATATTTTGGACTTAAAAACCTTGGTGCAATTGCTCCGGGGTATAAAGCCGATTTATTAATTTTACCGGATTTAAAATCTTTTAAACCAGATTTTGTTCTTAAGAATGGTAAAGTTATTGTTGAAAACGGAAAACTTGTTTCTGAAATGGAAGAATTCGAAACTCCATCTATGCGTGGTTCTGTTAACGTAAAATGGATTGAAGAAGATGATTTTAGAATTGAAGCAAAATCAGATACTGTTAAAGCAATAGAAGTTATTCCCCATCAACTTGTAACAAAATCCACAATTTCCAAAATCAAAGTTGAAAATGGAAACGCCGTAAGCAATGTAGATACAGATACATTGAAAATCTGTGTTATTGAACGACATAGAGCAACCGGAAATATTGGAAAAGGATTTGTAAAAGGTTTTAACTTAAAATCAGGAGCCATAGCTTCAACTGTTGCACACGATTCACACAATATGATTATTGTCGGCACAAATGACTATGATATGTACGTTGCAGCTGTTGAACTTGTTAAATCTCAAGGTGGAAAAGTTGTTGTTAATAATGGACAAGTAATATCAAAACTTCCTCTTCCGATTGCAGGTTTAATGTCAGACAAAGATTTTAATTTTGTACTTGAAAAATGTGCAGAATTAAACGATGCATCACATTCTATCGGTTGTACATTAGAAGATCCGTTTATGACAATGGCATTTATGTCATTACCTGTTATTCCTGAATTAAAAATAACTGATAAAGGAATTTTTGATACAAATAAATTTGATTTTACAGATATTTTTGAAACAGAATCCATCCTGAAATAGAACTGGCACTTACAAAAATTATTCAAGCCTCCACATCAAGCAATTTTCCGGAATAATAGGAAAATTATTAGAATTTTTTAAGATGCGCATAAGTTGCATCCATTGCTTTTTTGCCCATTTTGCCAAAATCTATAGTATACATAGTACTTTCGCCAATTTGAATAACATCAGTGATATGTCCAACACCGAGTTTATCATGGAAAACTCGTTCTCCAACATTGAAATAATACTGTGTTGCCGAATTCTTTAATTCATCAGCTTTTGATTTTTCTTCAGCTTGTCTTTCTTGTTCACGTTTTCGTTCTTCAAGACGACGTTTCATAATATTATCTTCAAAAAAAGCTTTAATTTTTTCATCTTCTTTTTGTTTATTAATAGGATTTTTGTTTACAAAAGCTCGTTTTGGAGTGTGTTTTACAACATTTGTAATTTTCTTAGGCTCAGCAGGTTGATTATATTTTTCTCTCCCAGGAGCTACAAAATTTGCGCCAAAACCGGTTGTAGGCTTAACATAACCGTTTGAATCGGATGAAACAGAAGATTTACTTCCACTCCAGCTATTTCCGTTTGAATGAGATTTTGCCGATTTAACAGCACTTGAGAAAGTTCCTCTTGAAGAGCTTGAAAAATCACTTTCATAAGACTGTTCTGTTTCAAGAAGATTACAAGGTATTTCTTCTATAAACCGGCTTGGAGTGTAATACTTGTATTCACCCCACATTTGACGACGTTTTGCAGTTGTTAGATAAAGCTTTTTCTCTGCACGAGTAATCCCAACATACATCAATCTGCGTTCTTCTTCCAATTCAGATTTAATATTTATTGTTCTTGCTGACGGAAAAATTCCTTCATCACAACCTGCAAGATAAACAATTGGGAATTCCAAACCTTTTGAAGCGTGAAGGGTCATTAATGTAACATTGTTTGCAATTTCATCCATTCCATCAATATCGGAAACAAGAGAAACCTGTACCAAGAATTCGCCCAAAACATTATCCAATTCTTCCGGCTCAAATTCATTTGCTACGTTTACAAGTTCTTGTAAGTTTTCAATTCTAGTTTGGTCTTCATCCGTTCCTGAAGCTGTAAGCTCTCTTAAATATCCACTTTTTTCAAGCACTAAACCTAAAAATTCAGGCAATTGATATTTTGGTTGAGCTTCTTGAAACTTCATTATAAGAGTAGAAAAATCTTTTAATTTTGTTGCCGTACCGGATTTGATTGTAGAAATGTCATCCACATTTAAAATCGCTTGGAATAAGCTTATATCATTCGCATCTGCGAATTCTTGCAAATGTTTCAGTGTAGTTTCTCCAATTGCTCGTTTTGGGACATTAATAATCCTACGCAATGATTGAGAATCATCTACATTATAAATCAATTTCAAATACGCAATTGCATCTTTAATTTCTTTACGGTCATAGAACTTTAAACCGCCGTAAATTCTATATGGAACACCTGCTGCAATCAAAGCTTCTTCCAATGCACGTGACTGAGCATTTGTTCTGTATAAAATTGAGAACTGATTATAATTATCAGATGTTGAAGTTATAGATTTTACAATATATCTAGCTTCATCAGCTTCATCTTGAGCTTCAAAATAAGTAATTTTTTCTCCATCTCCTTTTTGAGAATAAAGAACTTTATCAACACGTTCTTCATTATTTTCAATAACAGCATTTGCCGCATTAAGAATATTCGCAGTAGAACGATAATTTTGCTCCAATTTAACAATCTTTGCTTTAGGAAAATCCTTTTGGAAATTCATAATAATTCTAAAATCTGCACCACGCCAGCTATAGATTGATTGGTCTACATCACCTACAACACAAAGTGAACGTTCTTGCGGAACATCAGGTTGCAAGTTTGTGTAAAGCGCATTTACAAGCTGATATTGAGCTTGGTTTGTATCTTGGTATTCATCAACGAGAATATGTTGGAATTTATCATAATATTTTTTTCTAACTTCCGGATTTTGTTCTAATAATTTAACCGCAAGCATTAGCATATCATCAAAGTCAATTGCATTATTGTTGTTTAAAGCATTTTCATAATATTCAAATATTTTTGCAATATTTTGGGATTTAAAATCTCTTGCAAAAGTTGCAAAAGTATACGCATCTTGCATTTTGTTTTTTGCATTTGAAATAACGGTTTTAACCAGTTTTGGCGCATAAATCTTATCATCAAGATTTAGTTTTTTAATACCTTGTTTAATAACCGCCATAGAATCTGTTTCATCATAAATAGTGAAATTTTTATCTAATTTCTTACCTGATGGGAAAGCGTAGTTTTCAATATCTTGACGCAGAATTCTTCCGCAAATGCTGTGGAAAGTACCTACCCACATATACTTAACAATATTTTCACCCAAAATAGATGAAAGACGTTCTTTCATTTCACGAGCAGCTTTGTTTGTAAATGTAACCGCAAGAATTCTTCCGGCAATTGCTCCATGTTGAATCATATATGCGATTCTGGTGGTCAAAACTCTTGTTTTTCCACTACCTGCTCCCGCTAGGATTAATAAAGCACCTTCTGTAGTTTTAGCTGCATCTTGTTGTTCGGCATTAAGTGTTGATAAAATATTTTCCATTCCCCTATTCCCAAATCTGTGATTATGTGGTATTATATACCAGCATACACAAAATAATTATTATTTGCAATTAACGAAGGTGGTACAATGACTGAAATTTTAAATTCTTTGGATGACGACTCTAAACAACCCTCAATTATGGTTCCAATGGGTGATTTAGATACAGCTGAGCACAATCCTGATGCTATTGATGAACTAGCAATGGAATTAGCTACTATTAAACAGCCCGCCAAAAGAATTGCAATCATTGGTTCAAGAAACCTTGCAATTACACATCAACAAATGATTGAAACATTAGCAACCGCTCTTGTCATGCAAGGTAATACTATTATTACTTCCGGTGGTTCATGCGGTACAAACGCAGCAGCAATCAGAGGGGCAATGAAATCAAACCCTGACAAATTAAAAGTTATTTTACCTCAAACTATTGGTCAACAACCATCTGATGTTCAAGACCAATTAATAGGGGTTCCAAATATTGTTGAACACTCTGATAGAGCTATGATGACTCTTGCAGATGCTTCTCGTGTTTGTAACAGAGAAATTATTGATGATTGTAATCAATTAATTTGTTTCTTATCTCATACAAGTCGCACTTTGCATACTGCGATTGATTATGCAGAAGAAAATCATAAAGTTGTTACAGTATTCTATTTAGACTAGGAATAAATAGGGGTAAATATGTTTAACCTATTGTTGTAACTACCGGTTTGAAGTTTTAGGAATTGCGTTATGGATTTAATAAAAAAACTCACAGGGAAGAACCCTTCTGAGTACGAAGTTGTAGCTAAAAATCTTGTTGATAATTCTGATGTCGAATTATTTGCAAAGCTTGTTAAGCAAGATGATTTTTTGTTCGATTTCATAAAAGATAATGTTGCGAAAAGAATTCAACATTCTTGCAATAAAGAAAATTATTTACATTTATTGGATTTCTTAGAACATTATTCTTCATCTTATGACACAATGATTGCAAGAGTGTTGTATTCATTCAGCGGAGATGAGCTTTTGCCTGAAATGAAAGAATTTTATTTAAACGGTTCTGATTCACAAAAAGCTTACGCTGTGAAATATTTTTCTTTTGTATCACAAGAAAGACTTGCTGAAATTTTACCATTACTTAGACAAACAGCTCTTTCTAATTACGAACCACTCTCAATGAATTCAATAGAAGTACTTTCACTTCTAAAAGATGAAGAATCAAAAAATGATGCTCTAAAAAGATTGGATTCAAAAGATGAATTTGAACAATATAACGCTGTAAAATTTTTAGTAGCTTATCAAGCAAAAGATACTCTTGCTAAAATAATTGAAGTAATGAAAAAGTCTTCACTTTCTGAAAATATAGCCTCCGAAATTTTGTATTTAGTTCCGATTGAAGAACTATTAGAAACAGATTTTGATACAGCAATATTGGTTTTGTGTCATATTATAAATGCTATTCCGGAAATATTACCACCGTCAGCAGTTTGTGATTACGGATTATATGATATTTTCGAACGAATCCCTTTAACAAGCTCTTCTGCCGTGCTATTGAGACTCGCAAAAGATAAATTTGAAGAATTAACCTCAAATGATGAATATCTTTTTGATTCTGATAAAAATACAAAAGACGAAGTTAGAGCAATTTCTGAACTTCTAAAAAAATATAACAACAACAAATTAGAAAGTCTTTTGTATGATGAATTGTATGAAGGGAGCGATTTTGTATTCTTTGCGCTTGATTTTGTAAACGAAATTGAAGAATTGGAAACTCTTTTAGACAGCGAAAATAATACATTAATTTTAAAGGTTTTGACCTTATTAAAAGACAAATCGGCTCTGAAATTAGAACATAAGCAATCTGTTTTTGAAAAAATAACATGTCCTGATATAAAAAGAGTTATTGAAGTTTTATAGTTTGGTCTTGAATTATTTGCACTCTGTTGGATTATACAACAGGGGGCAGTGCTACGCACGGGGGTAAATATTTTGACCGACGGACGGCTACTTGGTTTTGACTACAAGCTTACATTGTAAACTACCAATCCGCCTTTAGGTCATCATGCAACAGGTGTAAATAAACTTAGCTTGAATTATTTACAAAAAAATTGTGCAACATAATGTGTATTATGTTGCACAAATAAAAACTAAGAAAATATGTCCAAAAGCTTGTTGTGTGTATTGTTTAAGCTATTCAATCTTTTCTCTCCAGTGGTACTATTGTCCCGAATAATTTAACATAAATTATATTGTCATCCTGAATAGCCGACAAAATTAGACATTGTATTTGTGGTTGAGATAATAAATAAGGCGTATTTCAGGATCTTACCAATTTGGCATGATACTTATGTATTGGTCAGATCCTGAACAGCTTGAAAATTACGGACT
>CAZHEI010000058.1:0-9968 GCA_964531425.1 uncultured Vampirovibrio sp.
CATAAGGATACTAACTGTCTGCGATTAGACCTCAATCTTAACAAAAGCAATTATTTCTGTCAAGTTGTTTGTTAAGTTATTTTAATTTTGTTGCGGTTATAACAGTCCAGCTCCCTTTTTTTTGTACATCAAAGTCGGTATAATTATCATTCAGAATCTTTATCAATAAAGCTTTTATGCTTGAAAAAGTCACAAACATTTCCGGTAAATTATTTTGTTTCGCTACTTCAATTGATTCAGGAGGAATAAAGCTTACACTATCAAGAAAAACAATTGATACTCGTTCATTTTTGTTAATATTAGATAACATTTCTTTAGGATGCTCCAAATATCGAAAACGTACTGTTTTATTAATAGAATTCATTTCTGCATCAGTTTTAAGATAACGTAAAAATCTATTTGGCTCATAATATGTAAAAAGTATCTTATCAGGATTTTTTGTGTTTAAAACATCTGCCACCAGTTTATGACCTTCTGTTCGAAAGATTTTAGCCGGATAATATGGGGTAAAAATTGCAAATAAATGAACTGTAACAAAAACTGAAAGCAAAATATTTCCAAGTTTTCCCTTGATTCCCAATGCAAAGAGTAAAATTAATATTGGAAAGATTTCCATTGTATATTTTGTTATAAATACAATTTTGCCACTTAAAGCAAGGACTGCCGTTACAAATACAGTTCCCAGAACAATCAAAGATAACCCTTTGGCATGTTTTACACCTTTCATTATTACAAACACCGCAATTAAAGTTGGTAATGGCAGCAATATTAAGAATAAAAGGTCTTTGTTATAGAAAAAAACTTGTGGTGCATTAATATTATTTGTAAGGATTGGTGAAAAGTAATCGCTGAATAAAAACAAAATATTTGTATAAGAAAAACTTCCCCACCATTGTGACGATGGAATCATTTTTAAAATATTAATTCCAAATGGCAATGTTAATAAAATTCCTAAAAATATTCCAAAAATAATTTTTAAAGATATATTTTTTCTTTTATAAAGAATATAAAAAAGTGTTAAAATTACATAAATTCCACCCAAAACGTGTGTTAGTAAAATTAAAGCGGAAGAAATTATATATCCTAACCAAGCAGTTTTTCCTTTTACTAATTTAATTACAAATAGTAATGACAAAGCACTAAACAAAAATAAAATAGAATAAAATCGAACTTCCTGAGCGTAATAAACAAGAAATGGCAAAATTGTAGTAAGTCCGGCGCAAACATAACCTGTTTTTTTAGAAACTTCTTTACCAATAAGATACATAACAGGAATTGCAAGAATTGAAGGGATTACTGATGCCAACCGCAAAATCAAATCACTACATCTGGCAAATGATTTTAAATACAAGTAATAAAAGGGCATGTGGCACTGTTTCAAAACTTCATGCCAGAAACCCTCTTTGAAAGGTGTTGAAGCTATAAACCAGCTAACATACTCATCATTCCAAAGCCCTTCCGGTTTAATAATATTTATCAGTCTTAAAACTAAACCCAGTATAACAAGGACGTAAATCATCATACCTCTTCTATCATTTTTATTAATCTTATTGTACAATAATTTTCAAGGAGTGCAAAATTGGTTAAATTAATAATTCAAATTCCGTGCTATAACGAGGAAGAAACTTTACAAACAACACTTAATGATTTACCAAAAACAGTAAATGGGATTGATGAGATAGAAATTCTTGTTATAAATGACGGCTCAACTGATAATTCTGCAAATATTGCTAGAAATTGGAGTGCAAAAATTCTTGACATAAAGCCTAATAAAGGATTGGCAAATGCTTTTCGTTCAGGCTTGCAAGAAGCTTTGCAGTTAGGTGCTGATATTATCGTAAATACAGATGCGGATAATCAGTATTCAGCAAAAGATATTGAAAGACTTGTTCAACCAATCTTAAACGGAGAAGCCGATATTGTAATCGGAGCACGAGATATTAAAAATGTTAAAGATTTTTCTCCATTAAAAAAAATTCTTCAAAAGATTGGTTCAGCAGTTTTGCGTTTAATATCTTCTACTCGTGTTGAAGATGCACCAAGCGGATTCAGAGCCTTTTCAAAAGATGCAGCCTTAAGATTAAATGTTTTTGACCAGTATACTTATACAATGGAAACTCTTGTTCAAGCCGGTGCAAAGGGCATGAAAGTTTTATCAATTCCAATATCTGTAAATCCGAAATTAAGAGATTCTAAATTAGTTAAAAATATGTTTGATTACATATTTAAGTCAATGAAAACAACAATCCGAATGTTTATTGTATATCGTCCCTTTAGGTTTTTCTTTGCAATAGCTTCTGCGCTGGGATTGATTGGTCTTATTTTAGTTTGTAGATTCTTGTATTTTTATTGCAACGGAGCAGGAAACGGGCATGTTCAATCTTTGATTTTTGCATCAATATTTTTGTTAACAGCTGTTCAATTAGCTATTATTGCAGTTATCGGGGACTTACTTTCTATTAACAGAAAACTGCTTGAAGATGTCCAAACACGAATAAAAAAACTGGAACTTAAATAAATTTAATATTCCTGCACGTACTGAACTAAGAAACTATATTTCAATCATAAAAGTTACCGGTCCGTCATTAATAAGTGAAACATCCATCATTGCAGCAAATTTTCCGTGAGCAGTTTTTATACCATAAGCAGAAACCTCTTGGATAAATTTTTCATACAACTCATTTGCAATTTCAGGAGGGGCTGATTTATCGAAGCTTGGACGAGTCCCTTTTTTACAATCCCCGCAAAGAGTAAATTGAGAAACAATAAGCATTTCACCGGCTACATCAATCAAAGAACGGTTCATTTTATCATTTTCATCAGGGAAAATTCTTAATCCTGTTATTTTTTTAGCTGCTTTTTGAATTTGCTCAATTGTATCACCTTTTTCAATTCCGACAAAAGCTAAAATTCCATGTCTGATAGACGAATAAAGAGTTTTTTCTATTGTAACAGAGGCTTGTTTAACACGCTGTATTAATACTTTCATTAATTAACCTTTCAATTTCCATAATTCTTTTTTCTGAATTTTCATAAAATTTTGCGAGTTTTTCATTAATATTAGTAACACTTTCAAGATTAAATTCTCTTAGCATTTTCATTTCATAATCTAAATTTATTTTGTCTGCAATAGTAATATAATCAAACATTTTTGATTTATTTGCAAATGTACCTGAAAGATACAGGTAATTAGTAGACAGCTTTTTCAAATCTTTTAAGATATCCGAGTTTACATTACGATAGCGTTTTAAATCATTATTAATTGATTTTGAAATTCGTTTACCTTCTTCCAGAATATTTTGCGTAGATTTCAATTCATCTAATTTTTGTTTCAAATTATTTAAAATAAGAGATTTATTATATTGAAAATCTGTTTTTAATTCAATATTTCCAACCAATTCAGAATCTTTCAAAGCTTCTTCCAGTGGCATATTCTCAAATCCATCAATCTGAGCTCCAACCATAGATGTATTTATATATTTTCTGTCACTAAAATGTTCTGTGTATTCTTGTAAAGGTTTTACAAATGCCGCATAAACAGATTCTGTCGGAATCATATCTCCGGATATACCTTTTACATAGTATAAAGATGAATTCAAATTTTTGAGTCTGTTCTGTGCTGTTTTTGCTCTTGTTTCAGGATTTGCCGAAGGTGAAAGCGCATTTGCAAACTTTTCGAAATCTTTTGCTGTAATTTCCCAACGATTAGTCTCTTTATTAAATCCGCAACACAAATCCTTGTAAGCAGAATCTTTACTGTAACACTGCCCTTCTATGTAGGCTAAATCCTGACCTACAAGAATAATTTTTGAACAACCTAATAACCTTGCACAGTTTAACGCTGTATAAGAAACTGTTCCCTTTGACCAATATTCTTCAATATTTTCATTACAAATTTCTGACCAAAAATGATTAATTGGAGTGTTTGCAGAAATATGCGAATAAGTATTTTTAAATTCAAATTTTCTTAATGCCGGATTGGAATAAGGTTCTGTCACAAAATTAACATCACTTAAATCCAGCCCTTCTATTTGTTTTGATGAATTATATGTTTCAATAATACATAGAAAATCAGGTTTGATTCCATTTTTATAAAGACTTTTTACGGCTGTTCCTACAGTAAATAACACAAATTTATCACGATATTTTTTTAAAGTTTCGATATTTCTATCCAAAGTCGGACCAGCTGAAACAACAACTGCGGTTTTATTTTTATAAATATCTTTAATATGAGCCAAAGGAGTTTCATTCAAAAGATTCGGAACATTTTGAATAAGCATTTTTAAGGATGGATAAAATTTTTGTTTTGTGAATTTTAAATCCATTGAAAATGAACCGACAATATCTTTTAAATTTTTTACAAGAGAATCAAAATCCTGTTGATTGAATTCTCTTTGAGAAGGTAAAGACAACAAGACCGGACTGTTCTGCATGCCGGATTTTTTGTAAACGGCTTCACTTGTTTCTTCAAAAGTTGATGTTATAAATACATTTGGTTTTAAAATATCATTTGAGAAATCTACAAGAGTGAATGCCAACCACAAAATATTCAAATCAGGCTCATATAAAATTACTGCACCTTGTGATTTTAAACTTGCAACTTGAAACAAATACCCTAATCCCAATCCATAAACAATATGAATTGAAACGGGATTATTTTCACTCATCCCAAATATTTCTTGAGCTTCACCCAAAGGATTTTGTGCATTATGAACAAGCTTTTCTTTATAAAGAATATTATATGCACCATTCTCTTGAACGAGTTTTGGCAAATCCGTAGGAACATACGATTGAAGTTTTTTTGTCAAATCAGGATTCTTTTGACTAAGTGCTGTTAAATTTTTAAAGAAAATATTATTCATATCGCTCTCTATCTTTAATTTATTTTTCGACTTTCCCTCTAAGCTGTCCGCATGCTGCATCAATATCAGCACCACGTTCAAGTCTTACTGTAACTTTTTTGCCTGAATGTTCAAGTAAGTATTTAAACTTCATAATATCATTATTTGTAGATTTTTTATATTTGGTATCATTTACCGCATTGTATGGAATTAAATTAATATTGCATTTCAAATCTCTTAATAACATTGCAAGTTCTTTTGCGCATTCAGTTGTATCATTAAACCCATGAATTAAAATATATTCAACCGTAATTCTTCTACCGGTTTTTTCAACATAGTTCAGTAATGCCTTTTTTAATTCATCAATTTGATATTTGTTTTCAATTGGCATCAATTCTGCACGTAACTTGTGATTAGGAGCATGCAAAGAAATTGCTAAAGTGGATTGCAATTCACTTTGAGCTAGTTCGTTAATTTTGGGAATAATTCCGCTTGTAGAAATTGTGATTCTTCTTGCACCAATTTGAAAATCGTCATTAAAAATTTCAAGAGCTTTTAACACATTTTGAAGATTCAATAAAGGTTCGCCTTGCCCCATAAATACTACATTTGTAACCTTCAAACCTGTATCACGCTGAATCGTCAAAACTTGTTCAATAATTTCTGTAAATGTTAAATTCCTTATAAAGCCACGTTTTCCTGTTGCGCAAAAAGAACAATTAACAGCACAACCAACTTGAGAACTCACACAAGCTGTCAGATTTGCTCGATTATCAAATCTCATGAGTACCGTTTCAACGCATTCTCCATCAGGATATTCAATTAAATATTTGATTGTTCCATCTGAACTTACTTGTTTTACTTTAATCTTTGTTTCAGTAACAACTGCTTTTGTTTTCAATTCTTCTCTAAAATCTTTTGAAAGATTTGTCATTTCATCAATGGTTGAAACTGATTTTGTGTATATCCAGTTGTGAATTTGTTTTGCACGAAATTTCGTTGCACCAAATTCTTCCATTAAATTTTCTAATTCGTTTAATTTTAATCCAGCTAAAGTTAACATTTTTACATCCATTTTGTATTCTTGGCTATTCCGCCAACTATTTTACACTTTTATCCTTATCCCAGTTTGTTTTTATAAAATTCAATAATATCAGTTTTCGCTTTTAACAACATTGCCTGCTTTGCAACTTCTTTTTTCCAAACATTGTAACTGCAAGTAGAAGGAAGTAATTTAAGCGGATTATGAGGAAAATCTTTACAAATATCCGGACGATTTTCATAATCTGAACACTCATTGCCTTTTAATTTTGGACAATAATAGTAATAGATTTTTTCATCTTCCATTATTTCATTAAGCAACTGAAAATATTCAGGATTTGCAAGTTTTGCTTCTTCTTCGGTTTTATATGGCACAAAAACAGAAACAAAATCTCTTGAAAACTTATCGCCACGCATTGCTCGCTGCTTAAGTTGTTCATAAGAATATTCACTTGTTGCAAGCCTACAACAATTAGCACAACGAGCACATTCGCATTCACATTTTTTATCCATAATCATTTTGTAAGTATTTTTCAGCTTTTGCCTATATTCTCCTGCTAAAAAACTCAAAACTTGTTTTTGCCAATCATTATAAGCACAGCCCACAGGATAATCCGTAAAAACATCTTTTTTCTCCACTTTACAACCGCTTATTGTACAAGTTGCACATGGATTTTCAGGTTTAAATTTACCAATAGCAGTACGAATACTTTCTGCTGCTTCAATAAAAATCTTATGATAATTCTCCTTCAAATCATCATATTGATTATTTAAAGGTGATGAAGGCTCAACAGTTTTTGTATTAAAAAAGTTTTCCATAGTTAGAATAGTAGCATAAATTGCCTGTTCCGACAATGAAGTTTTTAGAGGATGTTTTATTATTTGAAAGTAATTGGAGGAGTTTATGACAGAAAAATTAGAATTATATAAATGCAAAGTTTGTGGGAATTTAGCTCAAGTTATTCTTAATGGAGCAGGAGAACTCGTTTGTTGCGGTCAACCGATGGAACATTTACTTCCGCACCAAAAAGAAAACAATGAACTTTCTGAAAAACATATTCCTGAAATTGTACAAGAAGAAAACAAAAGATTTGTTAAACTAAAATATCATCCAATGCTACCGGAACATTATATTCAATTTATTGAAGTTTACACAAAAGATAAATCTCGTATGTATTTGAAATATTTTGAGCCAAATGAACTTGCAGAATGTGAAATAACACATTTTGAAGAAAATATCGAAGCCTTAGAACACTGTAATATCCACGGCTTGTGGAGTAATATTTAAAATTTAAAAGGAGTAACAATGATTAGTGAAGTTATTAATGAATATTTAAACGAACAGATAAATAAAGAATTTTATTCCGGATACTTATATCTTTCAATGTCAGCACATTTAAAAGAACTTGGACTAAACGGATTTGCAAAATGGACCAGATTGCAAGCAAAAGAAGAAGTTGAACATGGATTAAAAATTTTTGATTATTTAATTAATTGCAATAGTTTTGTTACTCTAAAACAAATCAAAACTCCTGATTTTGAGTTTAACGGAATTTTATCTATTTTTAATCATATTTATGAACACGAAAAATGCATAACAAATGCAATAATGACCATTGCACAAAAAGCAGATGAAGAATGTGACAGAACAACCTTAAGCTTTATTGACTGGTTTATTGAAGAACAAATTGAAGAAGAAGAGGCTGTTAAAAACATTATCAAACGCCTTGAATTGTTTGGAGATGACAATGTAGCCCTTTATTTAATGGATAAGGAACTTGGGGAACGAAATTAAATAAATCTAACCTATCCTTCTTTATGCTCTTTGATAAACGTAAGCAAAGCATCCATTTTTTGTTTCAGAATTTCGTTTTCTTCCTTAAGACGAGTGTTTTCAACACGAATATCATAATTTTCTTTTTCCAAAGTCATGCTAGGAACTTCGTCAGGGTTAAGAGAAAATCTTTTACCGGATTCTTCTTTCATAAAGATAATACTTTTAACATCCATTTCTCTAACAAACCCCATTTGAACCATCAATTCTGCAATAAATACGTGTTTGCCTGATTCGTTCATTTCTTGTTGTTTGTTCAAAACTTCATCCAGCTGTTCTATTGTCATTTTACCGGCACGAATAAAATATTCCCCCGTTCTGTATTTACCGGCAATAAATCCGGCAATAGCAGCAATTAATTTCGGAACATCTTTTGAGAAAAAACCTGAAGTTTTGCAAAAAGTAAAGGCTTTTGAAACTTCTTCCATTGTAAAATTATTTTCGATTGCAATTTCAATCAAAGACATGCCTTTTGAACAACAATTCAAGAATGAATAAATACTTTCATCAAACTTAGATTCTTTTGTTAAAAGCTCATTTTGACCTAAATCTGACAATTCAGGTTTATAAATATGAAACAGCTCACCTTCCTCTACGTCCAAGAACTCATTACTTAAATATGTACTCAAATCTTTTGTTAAATTTAAAAAGATAGTTTGTTTAATCCAAAGAGGAAAACCAAGCATTTTTTCCATAAAACCAACAAACAAGCTCTTGCTCATAATAAATTCCTTCTTTTATATGATAACCTTATTTTTATTATATCATAAGATAATATAAGTAAACATTTGTAAAGGAAGCTTCATATATGGGCATGGACGGATTATCAATGGCAAACACAGGGGCTCTAAAAGAGTCGACTTCTGCTGATTTTGCAACTCGTTCTGAACAAGCAATGCATGCTGATAAAACAAATGACTCAAAACAAGTACAAACTCTCAGTACAAATCGCCGAGTCCGAGAAAAAGACGAAGAAGAACAAAGTAAAAAACAGGACCAACAAGAAAAAAAAGAAGAAGAGTTTAATGACGCTTTTGTTGAGTCAGAAGATCCTTTTGCTAAAGAAGAATTTGATATAGAAGAACTTGACAACCCGAACAAAGATTTTTATGTAAAATTAAATGCAAAAGATGATATAATAGAATTATATGATAGTGCCACAGACAGACTTATAGAAACTATATCTGGAAATGAATTAAAAGGGCTCGTAAGTAAACTTAACATGGCATCCGGCATATTTGTAAACAAGAAGGTGTAAATATTGGTAAATCCTTACAATAAATATATAAAACAATATCAAGCAAATAATATCACAACCGCCACTCCGGAAAAGTTGATGATTATGCTTTTTGATGGAGCAGTACAGTTCTTGCAAAAAGCAAAAATGGCAATTGACGAAAAAAACTTGCAAGAAAGAGCAAACAATATTGAATCTGCAAGAAAAATTATCAGAGAATTAATGAGGACCATTGATCTTGAAAATGGAAACAACGTTGCAAAATCTCTGTTCAAGTTATACAACAAAATGGCAATGAAGCTAATAAAAGCGAATGTTTCCAGAAACCAAAATTTAATTGATGAAGTCATAGAAGATTTATCTAATATAAGATGGGGATTCCAGAAAGCAGTAGAAATTCAAAGTGGTATTTCTACCGTTGATGAAGTAATGCAGGAACGTGCTTTACGAGAAAACGGAGGTGCTGATAATGCAGAATGAACAACAATTCGAACAATTAATGCTTCAATATAACCAGCTTAAAAACGGCTCTAAAGACATTAGTCGAATGATTGAAAATGAAGATTTTGACAGTGCTCTAACAATGATTAAATCACGTGAAGAAATATTTTTAAATTGCAAATGTATGCGAAAATACCTTGAACTTACTCCTGTTCAAGAAAAAGCGTTGAATGAACTTTTAGACGAACTTCGTGAATTGGAACTAGATAATATTAGAACACTTTCACAAAGCATGGTTGAAGTTCAACAAGAATTAAAACGTACTCAACAAAATGAAAAAATACAGCATGCGTATGAATCTGGGGAAGACAAGAAAGGAAGTATTATAAACCTATCCGAATAGCTAAAACCCTGTCAAATTGAGCCTTTACCCGAATCTTCTTTTGAAGATATATTTTGTGTTGTAAAAAAACAAATGGCTAGAAGCTAGAAAAAATAGTAGTTTTAACAAAATAAGTACTTGCATTATTGATTTTTATTTGTATAATAGTTCTTGTAGAAATGAGAAAGGAGT
>CAZHEI010000059.1:0-9709 GCA_964531425.1 uncultured Vampirovibrio sp.
TTTCTAATGTACTCATGTTTTTATCCTCTTATTTATTGTGTAATACACTATTCTACTAAATTGTATCATTTCAATATAATTTTGCAATTAATTTACGAAGTTGTTACATTTCGCAAAATTAAACATACTTTATTAAGTTTTATTAAGACAGCCATTGCCAGTATTACAGCGTTTGAAGGTGTTAGTTAAATTATTATAAAAAAACAAGGCAATTATTTTGCCTGTATATACTTTATATATACAGGAGCACCTTATGTTTTTTTCAGAATTTCCATTAAATTTTAATATAGATTTCTTCTCCGGATTTGATTATTTCACTCCGTCTTTTTCCACTTGGCAAAATCAATCTTCCGTTTTTTCAACATGGAATAACAATTTTTCCGATTTCAATTTCAACTTAAATTTTAATTTTAATAATTCTTCTATATGGAACAATAGTTTTTCCAGCATTAATTCTATTTCATATACAAAACAACCTGAAAAACCTAAACAAAGCATCAAACCTCAACAACCCATTAATGTACAAAGATACAAAATCGGGAACTTCGATTTAGATTTTTGGAAATCAAAAGGTTACGACCATTCCAAAGGTCAAGAATTAGCTCTTGATGCAGCAAAAGTTAAAAAAGGTATTCCTGGACAATGCGTTGGATATACCAGAAAAACTATTAATAGAGTATACGGAACCAATTTTACCAATGCCGGCGCCGCCGAAAAATTTGGAACAACAATACTGTCTCAACCACAATTAAAAGATAAATTTAAAAAAGCTAACATGAAAGATATTGAAAAAGGTGGGATTCCTGATGGCGCAGTAGTATTATGGAAAGCCGGAAGCCCAGGGTTCACAAGAAGCAAAGCTGCTTTATACGGTCACGGCGGGATTTGTTATCAAGGAAAAGTTTATTCAAATTATGTTGAAACAAAGCACCTTGATACTTGCGCTGAAATCTGGATTCCTGTAAAAGCATAGAAAGATTTTAAAAAGAGGCTAGGTTTGGTTACACTGTTGTCCATGATAAATTTTATCGGTATAAATATACAAATAAACTGTCATCCTGAAAGTGTAGAAAATAAGGATGTCAGTCCGTAATTTTCAAGTGGTTCAGGATGACAATATAATTTATAGTAATTCCCGATTCACTAGTCACTACTCACAAAAAACGTAACCACTTGGTCACCTAATCACCTGATCACCTAGTCACTTTGTCACTTGGTCACTTTTTTCGATTCACTACTCTCTACTTGCTTAGCGAAAAACCAGAAACACTTAGTAGCAAGGTGCGTATAAACGCACCCTACGGCTGACATTTAAAATACACAAACAAAATACTCCTCAAAATCTATCAAACAACTCATTAAAATACCAATAAATTCAAAAAAGAAGAAAAGACCGATATAAATCGGTCTTTTAAAACTTGGGCAGGGGTGGATTCGAACCACCGTACTCTCTCGAGAACAGATTTACAGTCTGTCGCCTTTAGCCACTCGGCCACCTACCCTTATTAACTTTTCATTTAAATTGCCTATGACGAGATTTGAACTCGTGACCTCTCCCTTACCAAGGGAGTGCGCTACCCCTGCGCCACATAGGCTTGTGCAGCTTCCCTTATGGGAAAATAAAAAGCCGGTAATAGGAATCGAACCTACAACCTACGGTTTACAAAACCGTTGCTCTACCGTTGAGCTATACCGGCAACAGAATTAATTCTATAGGAAACAAAATCTATTGTCAAACATTTTATTTTAATTGTATGAACAAAATAGAATTTTTCTCTTTTTTTTGATGCTATGAGACCTCATTTTGCATAAAAAAGTCTTTATAGACCACCGTCTAATCTCAAAATTCTCCTTGTGTCTAATAGTTTACTTTTTTTGCTTTGGGTTAAATATAATTATTAAATCTTTTTCATACTTCCAGCTATTCTTAATTCCAAGCCCTCTTTTGAGGGCATTTTTTTTATTAAATAAAATTTAAAATTATCCTCCGAAGGTGGTATTTTTTTTAGTTTTTTTGTATTACAATGGAAAAACGCCCTTAAATGGAGAGGATTTTACATTACCCGAAAGGAACGTTATGATTAGTAATAATCACCCATTGTTGTCTCAAAAATTAAATACAATAAATATGCGAAACAATTTACGGAATTTTGTTTCAAAGCCTAATAAAATACAAAAACAAACCATGTTTCAAGCAAGAATTAGGCAATCACAAGATAATTTGTTTAATTTTATCAAAGATAGTTTTATTTAATCATATAAGACGAGGACGACTTTTTAGTCATCCTCGTTTTTGTTTTATCTTATAAAATTAGTATAAATTGTTTCTTCTGCTTCCGGTGGAACAATCCCCGCCAACTTAGCCGCTTCTTTACACTTTAAATGCCAAGCCATATTTTTACCTACAATCCGCATGTTTTGCATGCCTTCCAAATCTTGTCTGACTTCTTGAGGATTACTTCCATGAACCATATTCCAATAACGCCCAGAAATTATAGGCATTTGATTAATTAAGAAATATTTGTTCAGTTGATCTAATGTTGCAGTAGAACCTGCTCTTCTGCAAGAAACAACTGCTGTTCCTGGTTTTAATCTAAATGGATTTTCACCCGAAATTCTTGAGCCGGCAAAGAAAAGTCTATCTAAAAACGGACTTATAACCCCACTTGCTGATGCGTAATGCACTGGAGAACCAATAACAAACCCATCATAATCTCGAATCGTTTCAAGTAACTCATTAACTTTGTCATTAATCACACATTTTTGAAGTTTATTACAAGCTCGACAAGCTCGACATGGTGCAACAGGTTCTGTTCCTATGTAATAAATTGTAGATTCAATTCCTTCTTCTTTTAAAGTTTGCGCAATTTCACTAAGTGCAGTATAAGTACATCCTTCTTTGTTGGGCGAACCATTAATCATCAATACTTTCATAAAAACTCTCCATATTTTTATTAATTATTAAAATAATTTCTAATAATTTTTTCAATCTGCGCAGATGATTTGCCATCTCCATAAGGATTTTGTGCTTTTAATCTGGTCAATTCTTTTGTTGCAGAAAGCACCTTTTCACTTGCTTGCAAAATTTTATCATAGTCCGCTCCAACGAGCATAGAAACACCAACCTCGACACCTTCTTTTCGTTCGGTTTCATATCGCATAACAAGTGTCGGACAGGCAAAAGTCGGAGCTTCTTCTTGAATACCACCTGAATCTGTCAAAATAAGCTTAGCATGTTTCATAAGATAAACTAAATACGGATAATCCAGCGGTTTGAGCAGATGAATATTTTTAAACTCCTCTAATCTGCTATGAATTTTATTTTTCACATTCGGATTTGGATGAACCGGTATTACAAAAGTATGGTCTTCATATTTTTTTGCCAAATAAGAAATCGCATCAATTATTCTATCAATTCTTTCTCCATGATTTTCTCGTCTGTGAGCTGTTATTAAAACAAGTTTGTCATCAATTGGAATTCCTTGTTTTTCATAAAATTTTTGAGAATCTTCTATCACACTGTCTGATAAGCAGAAAAGAGCATCAATAACAGTATTTCCAACAACATGAATATTTTTTGTATCAATATTTTCTTTTAATAATGCAATTTTATTTTCTTCAGTTGGAGCAAAATGCAAAGCTGCGACTCTTGAAGTCATTTGGCGCATAACTTCTTCCGGAAACGGTTCGTAAATATCATAAGAACGCAAACCTGCTTCCACATGGAATACAGGAATTTTATGATAAAAACTGGTCAATGCTCCGCAAAGTACGGTCATTGTATCCCCTTGAACAATTGTTGCATCAATCTTATTTTTATTAAAAACTTCATCCAGCGAAGTCAAAATCCTCGCTTGAACAGAACTCAAAGATTGATTTTCTCTCATGCAATCAAGATTTATATCTGCTTTTAATCCAAAGTATTCAAGAGTTTGGTTGGAAAGCTCTTTTTGTTGTTCAGTATTGCATATAATTACATTATAATCCTGTGGATATTTTTTTAGAGTAAGGATTACAGGTGCAAGTTTAATAATTTCCGGACGAGTCCCAAATATAAAAATAATATTCTTCATAGACTTGATTATACAATAAAAAAAATATTAAAACTTGCGCAATTTGGTTATTTTTTATTCATTCAAAAAATCTGCCAGAATATTATTACTCAAAAGCACACCTTCAAGCGTTAATTTGTATCCGTTTTGGGTTTTTTCAATGTATTTAGGCATATATTTTGATAAAACTTTTTTATATTTTTCTTCAAAATTTATTCCGTATTTGTCATTAATTACAGAAGTTTCAATGCCGGATTCTTTTCTAAAACCCAAGAAAATTTCTTCTTCCAGTTTTTCAATTTCAGTTTGAATATGACCTTGTTCATGCTGTACAGGATTATTCATATATTCTTCCAGTGTACAATAATTTGAATACCTTATCCCATCAATATATCCATGAGCAGCGACGCCAAAACCATAATACTCTGCATTATTCCAATAATTCAAATTATGACGAGATTCATAACCGGAAAGTGCAAAATTACTTATTTCATAACGTTTATAGCCTTTATTTTCAAGATGTTTATTAACTTCCAAATACATATCTGCCTGAATATCATCATCAGGAACACATTCCGGCGGGAATTTCCCCCAAAAAGAATTCTCTTCTATTTTTAATCCATAAGTTGAAATATGCTGAACCTCAAGATTTGTAATTATTTCCAAATCTTTTTTTAACGAATCAATCGTTTGAGTCGGAAGTCCATAAATTAAATCTAAGCTTATATTATCAAACCCTGCTATTTTTGCTAATCTGACAGCCTCAAGCGTTTGAGTAGAATTGTGCCTGCGACCAATTAATTCCAAAATTCCATCATCAAAGGTTTGTGAACCTAAGCTTAAACGATTAATTCCAATATCACGTAATGATTTTAAGTAATCCAAACTTGCATCATCCGGATTCATTTCTAATGTTATTTCACAATCAGAAGTCAAGTTAAATTTATTTATAATTTTTTTAAGATACGAAGTTTCGATTAAAGAAGGAGTCCCACCTCCAAAATAAAGAGTTCTAAGCTCTTCTCCATTATAATTTGTATCAATTTCTTTTAATAGAGAAAAGATATAGCCCAATATTTTCTCAGTATTTGCAAAAGAAACAAAAGAGCAATATTTGCATTTTTGTTTACAAAACGGAATATGAATATAAACACTACTTGCCATCTACTCATCCAATTTAATATAGTTTGAATCCCAACGAAGGTCTATATATTTAACCTTTTTATTAATCATCTTAACTTGAGGAAGCAAAGACGGCAAACGACCGATTTTATCATACACTGATGGATTTAAGCTTCCGATTCTTATACTTGTTGTTGGAATCTTAATATAAACATCTTTTGGATTCCTGTAATCAATATATTCAACTTCTTCTCCGGTTTCAGATTCAACTAAATCCGCAAGTTTTTTAAAGTTTTTAACTTTTGTCATATCCCAGTTTCGGTAATCATCTCCGCTACCATAAGTAATAACTAAGACTGTTTCATAGCTTTCATCCAATGGCATATATTCACGCCCTATTAATTTCCCATCAGCAGAGAAAAATGCAATTGGCGGAACATCAATATTTGGAGATATTGTAACAATAGGAGTTCTCTCTATAACAATAATTTGCAACCTTGCAGGGAACCAAAATCGTCTGATATAAACATTTTGAATTGGCTCAAGTTGAGTTATACTAGTTTTTAAATCGTCTGTTTTTACTAGAAAAATCGGTTGTTTTGGCACTTGATTTCGCCTTAAAGCATACAAAATTTTTTGTTCAGGAACAATATGATTATTAACAATTTCAAGAGCCGGATTATGCAATTTGTCAAATGCATTGGATTTCAATCTCCACTGTGGCATTTTCAAAATAAACATAATTAAAAAAATCAAACCAAATATCAAAAATAATTTGTACAAAACCCGCAAACGTGCCAGTCGTCGCTGTGATTGTCTCACTTGACGTTGCATTTTTGCTTGTTTTAGACGTCTATTCTGACTATATCTTGGTTTCTCATCTGACATTATTTATTCAATCCTGCACTATGAAGTACCATCTCAACAAGTTCATCATAACTTATTCCACAAACTGCAGCTTGAGCCGGAAGATCACTTGTATCTGTCATCCCTGGGTTTGTATTAACCTCTAATATATACGGAACATCTTCTACGATATGAAAATCTATTCTGGAAACTCCTGAGCATCCGCAAGCCTTAAACGCTTTTACTGCATAATCTTTTACTTTTGCAGTCATTTCCGGAGACAATTCTGCCGGCAAAACAAACTCTGTCATACCTTTTGTATATTTACATTCATAATCATACCATTCATTTTTAGGACGAAGCTCTAAAATTTCTGTTACTATTGGATTACCATTTTTTTCTAAAACGCCTACTGTTGCACAAGTTCCAACAAGATATTCTTCAATAAGAATATTTGCATTATATTTTCTTGCATTTTCAACTGCTTCAACCAACTCTCCATCACAATTAACTTTTGCCATTCCAAAACTTGAACCTTCTGAAACAGGTTTTACCATTAACGGATAATTTAATTCTTTAACTTTTTCCACCGGATTTTCATCCTGTAAAAGATAAACAGATTTAATCAACGGAAGCCCAGCTGTTTGCAAAACTTTTTTTGTGTATTCTTTGTTCATGCAAATTGCACTAGACATAACTCCGCATCCTGTGTAAGGGATTTTTAAGATTTCTAAAACTCCCTGAATACAACCATCTTCGCCATATTTACCATGAAGAGTATTATACGCAAATTCAAAACCTTTCAAATCGTTCATAACATTTTCTGAAACATCAACGATTTCTGCATTTTTGTAACCTAATCTATGGAGTGCTGCTAAACAGTTTTTACCTGAACGAAGTGAAATTTCTCTCTCAGATGACATTCCTCCGCACAAAACTGCTATTTTTGAATTTTTTTGTATAATATTTTGCATAATTCTTCCTCTTTTTCCGTTTTATCCCCGATAAAAATAACTTCCGGTTTTAATTCTATTGTATACATATCACGCACAGCTGTAAACATTTTTACCATTAATTCCAAAACATCCTCAGATGTTGCTCCGCCATTGTTTACAATGAAATTTGCGTGATTATCCCAAACTTTTACAGGGGTAAATATTTTTTTGCCGTCATTGGAACTACCAGCCGAATCTCCTCCTGTCATTTCCTTTACTCCGGCTTTTTCTAATAAACGTCCGGCTGAATCATTTTCAGGATTCTTAAAAACACTTCCCGCATTTGGATTTGCCAGTGTCGGCTGAATACCTTTTCTTGAGTCTAAATTTCTGTGCATAAGAGCTTGTATTTCTTCTTTTGAAGATTTTTTGAGTTCAAATTCAGCACCTAACAGAATATATCTGCCGTCTTGTAAAATTGAATGTCTATAAGAAAAATCCATTTCAGATTTTTCTTTATAAATAATTTCTTTTTGTTCCTTATCAAATAAACAACAACGAATTAAATTATCGGAAATGCATTGCCCATGACAACTTGCATTCATAAAAACTTCACCACCAATTGTTCCAGGAAATCCAATCATAAACTCAAATCCGGTCAAATTATTTTCACAAACTTTCTGTGAAAGCAATTGACCTTTAACCCCACAATCAGCAATAACCGTAGTTCCATTAATAAAAAAAGTCTTCATTTGAGTAGTTAAAATCACATTTCCATCATAACCATTTGATGAAAATAAAATATTTGAACAGTTGCCAAGCAAAATATAATCTTTTAATTCTTTTAGTAAAAAAACAAGTTCTTGCTGAGTTTTAGGAAACCAAGCTTTTTTAACTTTTCCACCAATTTTAAAAGATGTATGATTTTTTATTTCGTAGTTTTCTTTAAACTCTACTTGCAATGTTTTGCTCCTTCAAATATTTTCCCAAAGTTGTAATTGTTCCGGCACCTAAACCGAGCACAATGTTACCTTTTTTCAAAGTTGGAAATAATTTTTTTGCAACCTCTTCTATTGAGCCCCCGAAATATTCAACTCCAAGTTCTTTTGCAAAATTTTCTCCGCTAATTCCCTCAATTGGGTCTTCAGAAGCTGAATAAACATCTGTTACAATCACTCTATCTGCATTATAAAATGCACATTTAAACTCTTTCCAGAGTGACTGTAAACGAGTATATCTATGCGGTTGAAATACTGCAACAATATTTTCTTTCCCAAATTTAGATGATGCCGCATCTAAAACAGCTTTAATTTCTGTCGGGTGATGAGCATAATCATCATAAACAGAAACTCCGTCTAAATCACAAACATGTTGGAATCGTCTACCCATTCCAGAAAAAGTCGCAAAATATCTTTTAATTCTTTCAATATCAACACCAGATTCGATTAATGCTGAAACCACTGCCAATGTATTGTAAACATTGTGAGTTCCTGTTAGTTCAATCTGGATATTTGTAATCAATTTAGAGCCTTTGTAAATATCAAAAGATGTTCCTTGTGAAGATTTAACAATGTTTTTAGCCATATAATCAGCATTATTCAAACCAAAAGTGATAAAATTTCCATTTAAAAGTTTTACACCTGCATTATCAATATTGACCAAAACTTTCTTTGATTGAGAAATTGCTTGATTGAAAGTTTTAACCAAATCAGAAATTCCATTTTTGTAAAAATCCAAATGGTCTTCTTCTAAGTTATTAATTACCAAAATATCAGGATGATATTTTACAAGTGTTCCGTCACTTTCATCTAGTTCAGCGATAAAATGACTACCTTTACCATGTTTTGCATTCGTATTAATTTCAGGAATTATCCCGCCATCTACAAAAGAGGGGGCAAGTTCTGCTTTTTCTAAAACATAAGAAGCCAATCCACTCGTCGTTGTTTTTCCGTGAGTTCCCGCAAAACCGATAAAACATTTCTCTCTCGCCTGTGCAGATTCTGCAATTTCTTTAAGCAAATCCGAACGATGATAAATATTTAGCCCTAGTTTTTTTGCTTTAATAAGCTCCGGATTAGATTCTTTGATTGCCGTACTTACAATTACTGCTGATACATCCTCCGGCAAGTTATCAGCATTATGACCGATATTTACATTCGCACCCAATTTTCTAAGCGCATCAATATATTTACTATCTTGTATATCAGAGCCGGAAACTGCGTGACCATCTTCGAGAAGATATTTTGCCAGCCCGCTCATTCCGATTCCGCCAATTGCTATAAAATGATATTTTCCCAATGCTTTTCCCTCATTAATCCTTAGATATTATAGTATAAATGGAGAATAATATTCAAGACAAAGTGTTTACATTTTTTTGTTGGTTTTGTATGATTATAAAAGATATTGCTTAAAATTTTTATTAGGGGTGTGTATGAATATTTTACCAATAAATTCACCAAGAAAGTGGAAAAAAAGTAGAATGGGTGGAACAATTGTCATTCCACCCATCAATAATTTATTCAATATCTAATTCACTTATTTTGTTTTTATCATCAAAATTGCACCAATTATTCTCGTAAAAACCATTTTGTACAAATTTATGAAAACTTGAATATTTCCAATCTTTTAGTGTCTTTACATAGAAAGTAGGATGGGTGGAACAATTGTCATTCCACCCATCAAAATTTATTCAATATCTAACTCACTTATTTTGTTCTTATCATCAAAATTGCACCAATTATTCTCGTAAAAACC
>CAZHEI010000060.1:0-9691 GCA_964531425.1 uncultured Vampirovibrio sp.
GCTTCTTTTGAATGTTTTGAGCTTGTTTCATCATATTCATCATGTTCATCATAATTGATACCCTCCTCAAAATAATATACTTATACGTCCAATTTTTCCATTAGCTCATCGTCTATATCAAAGTTTGCATAAACATTTTGGACATCGTCATGTTCTTCAAGTTTACCCAACAATCTCATAATATTAATTGCAGTTTTCTCATCAGTTACTTCAATTGTATTTTGCGGAATTCTTGTAAATTCAGCACTAACTGCTTTAAATCCTGATGATTCAAGTCCTTCTGCTACAGATTGAAGATTCGGAACAGAAGTGTAAACTTTGTATTCATCTTCTTCTTCCACAATATCTTCTGCATCAAGGTTAATTGCTGCTTCAAAAAGAGCTTCAAAATCAACAGAATCTGCTACAAACGTTACACAACCTTTTTTGTCAAACATCCAGCCTACGCAACCTGTTTCACCAAGATTACCGTTAAATTTTGTAAAATAACTTCTTACATCTCCAGCAGTTCTATTTTTATTATCAGTCATTGCTTCAATAACAACAGCAACACCACCGGCTGCATAACCTTCATAAATCATTTCTTCGTAGTTTTCATTACTACCAGCACCACAACCTTTTTCAATGGCACGTTTAATATTATCATTTGGAAGTCCTGCTGCTTTTGCTTTTTCAATAGCTGTTCTCAAACGGAAGTTTCCAGCCGGATCGCCACCACCAAGCTTTGAAGCAACAATAATTTCTCTTGAAAACTTCTGGAATTCAGCAGCTCTTGCTGAATCAGTTTTTGCTTTTTTATGTTTAATTGTAGACCATTTTGAATGTCCGCTCATAAATATCCCCTTTAATAAGTATTCTAACGTTTTTATGATACGAAAAACAGAACATTATGGCAAGTAAATTTTTGGTTTTCATGTTATTCTGAATCTATGGTAAATCAATTTGACAGAACAGAAACTTTAATCGGAACAGAAGCTTTAGAAAAGCTCTCAAAAACAACTGTTGCTGTATTTGGAATTGGCGGAGTTGGAGGTTATGTTGTTGAAGCTCTGGCTCGTTGCGGAGTTGGAAATCTTGTATTAATTGACAATGATGATGTCAATATAACAAATATTAATCGCCAAATAATTGCTTTGCATTCTACAATCGGGCAATCGAAAGTTGAAGTCGCAAAAAATCGAATTTTAGATATTAATCCAAATATTAACATAGAAATCCATAAAGAATTTTTCATGCCGGAAAATTCTTCTAAATTCGATTTTACAAAATATAATTATGTTGTTGATGCAATTGATTCAGTGACAGGAAAAATCGAACTGGTTATAAAAGCTCAAGAATCAAATACTCAAATTATTTCGTGCATGGGAACTGGTAACAAACTTCATCCTGAATTATTTGAAATTTCAGATATTTATAAAACTTCTGTTTGTCCTCTTGCTAAAGTCATGAGAGGTGAACTAAAAAAGCGCAAAGTAAAAAAATTAAAAGTCCTTTATTCAAAAGAAATTCCGATAAAAAAATCCGGTCAAAGAATTCCTGCCAGCATTTCTTTTGTCCCACCGGTAGCAGGTTTAATTATTGCAGGAGAAGTTGTTAGAGATTTATTGAACACATAAAAACTCTGTAAAGAAACAATTTCAATAATCAACTATCTACTTATCACAGAAACAATCTTATGCTATTCTTTATATATGAAGAGAGTTTTATATATAATTTTTTTAATCATACTTTTGGGGATTGTTCTTAAATCTTGTATAAAGCAAGATATTCCGCCATCTTACAAACAACAAACGATAACTAATTCTACAAATACCAATGTTGCATATCCTTCCGAAAATAAAAATGTAACAATTAACGGAGTTGATTATTTGCAATCACAAGCTCCTATCGGAAATTTCGGAGGTGAATTGGTTGTTTCAACTATTGGAGAAGGTCCAAAAACTTTCAATCCCTGCAATACTAAAGATGCAACATCTTCAACCATGGCAGGAATTCTCTACGATGGGCTTTTAACAACAGATGCTCATACCGGAAAAGTTATTCCATTGTTAGCAAAGAGTTATGAAGTTAAAGGGAACGAATACACAATTCATTTGAGGAAAGGTTTAAAGTGGACAGACGGAACCCCAATTAGCGTAGACGATGTTTTATACACTTATTGGGAAGTTGTATTCAAAGGTTTTGGAAACACAGCTACACGTGATGCAATGATGATTAATGGCAAGTTACCTAAATTATACAGAATTGATGATTATACAGTTAAATTTGTTACACCGCAACCTTTTGCACCTTTCTTAAGACAGTTAACATATCCAATTGTACCAAAACACTATTTTAAACCATATTCTGATAAAGGAGATTCTGCTTTCAATGCATTTTTGAATCCAAACACTCCACCACAAGAAATTGTATCAAGCGGAGCTTTTAAACTAAAAGAATACGTTGCTGCTCAAAGGGTTGTCTTTGAACGAAATCCTAATTATTACAAAATTAATTTAAAAAATGAAAAACTTCCATATTTAGATAAATTAGTTTATCTAATAGTTGGTGATACAAATAATGAAATTCTAAAATTTGAAGCAAAGGGAACTGATGTATTATCAATTAGAGGCTCTAACGTTGCACGCTACAAGCTAAAAGAACCTACTTCCGATTATTCGGTATACAATTTAGGTGCTGATACCGGAACTCTTTTTATGGTCATCAACTTAAATAATCGAAAGAACCCAGCCGGAAAATGGTATGTAGCTCCACATAAACAAAATTGGTTCAGAGATAAAAACTTCAGAACTGCAATTGACTATGCAATTGATAGAAAAGGTATGGTACAAAATATTGCACAGGGAGTCGCAGCGCCTTTATTTACAGCAGAAAGTCTTAATTCTATATATTTGAACAAGAATATTAAAGGACATCCTCAAAACATTGAAAAATCACAAGAACTCCTTAAAAACTCAGGCTTTGAATATAAAAATGGCGTGTTATACGATAAAAACGGACAAAAAGTCGAATTTGATTTGTACACAAATGCGGGTGCTCTTGAACGTGAATCCATTGGAGTAATGATTAAACAAGACTTAGAAGAACTTGGAATGAAAGTTAACTTTAAGCCAATAGAATTTAATTCTTTAGTAAATAAATTATCAAATACAAATGATTGGGATATGGCAATAATGGGTCTAACAGGCTCTCCTCTTGAACCGCATGATGGAAAAAATGTATGGATGTCAAATGGTCCGCTACATTTGTTCAACCAAAGACCACAAGCTTATACAAACGACGACAGGCTATCTTGGGAAAAAGAGTTAGACGAAATTTTTGAACAAGGAGCTTTAAAATTAACTTTTTCAGAAAGAAAACCTTTATATGACAGATATCAAGAAATTATTTATAATGAGAAACCAATAATTTATTTGTATTCCCCTATTAGAATTACTGCTATTAGGAAGAAGTTTCAAAATATATTTCCATCTCCATTGAGTGGCTTAATCCACAATCTTGATGAAATTTATATAGACAAAGAGGAGGTTAAATAAAATGGAGTTTATTCGTTTTATATTTAAGCGATTGTTACAAACTATTCCTCTCTTAGTAATAGTTTCACTGCTTAGCTTTTTTATAATCAGACTTTCTCCAATTGACCCTTTGGCGGAATTAAGGTTGAATCCCTCAATTTCACAAGAAACTCTTGAGAAAGAAGTTAAACGACTGAATTTAGATAAGCCAATTGGTATTCAATACTTATCATGGGCAATATCTTTTGTTAGAGGAGATTTGGGTTATACCTCAGCCGGAGAAAAAGTTTCAACAAAACTAAAAGAGCGAATTCCCAATACGCTTTTACTGACTCTTGTTGTAATTTTTATGACATGGTCTGCCGGTATTCCATTGGGCATTGCTTCCGCTGTACATAAAGGAAGTACATTTGATAGAATTTTAACTGTTTTATCAAGTATTGGAATGGCAATTCCTTCCTTCTTTTTTGCAATACTTATGTTAATTTTTGCAGTAAAAACCGGTTGGTTTCCAGTTGGAGGACTGACAAGTTATAACTTTAATGATATGACGTTCTGGGGTAAGTTTGTTGATATAACAAAACATTTGATTCTTCCTGCAATCGTTTTATTTACAATCTCTTTATCCGGATTGCAAAGACAAATGAGAGCGAATATGCTGGAAGTTTTAGATTCTGATTATGTAAAATTTGCCAGAGCAAAAGGCTTAAGCGAAGGAAAAGTTATATTTAAGCACGCATTAAGAAATGCTATAAATCCAATGATAACATTGCTTGGGTTTGAATTTGCCGGATTATTAAGTGGCGCAGCACTTACCGAATATGTATTTCAATATCCGGGGTTAGGAAGACTTATTTTGGAAGCTGTTATGAAATCTGACATAAACCTTGTAATGGCATCTCTAATGATGGGTACAATAATGCTTATTGCAGGTAATTTAATTGCGGATATATTGTTGATGATTACAGACCCAAGACTAAGACGGGGGCAAGAATAAATGGAATTATTACATAAAATATACAAAGATAAATTTGCATTCGGAGCATTTTTGGTTCTGATATTGTTGTACATAGTAATTCTTTTTGCAGATTTTATTGCTCCATATTCAAACTATTATTCAAATAGAGATATGTCTTATGCTCCACCGAGCAAAGTTTATACAATAGATGAAAATGGAAAATTTTCCAGACCTTATACATACAATTACATAAGAGAATACGAACCTTCTCTAATGCAAACTATTTATAAACAAGACCGAAGTCAAAAACATTATTTAAAACTTTTGGCAAAAGGAGAAAAATACAAGTTTTTGGGATTAATTCCGACTCACAGACATTTAATCGGAACAGCTGATGGTGGACAGTTATATTTATTAGGAACAGATATAAATGGCAGAGATGTATTCTCCAGACTGCTTTTTGGCGGAAGAATTTCAATGACCGTTGGATTTTTGTCTTTGTTTATAGTTTTTCCAATAGGGTTGCTATATGGCGGAATTTCAGGATACTTTGGCGGATTATTGGATACATTGATGATGCGTTTTGCAGAAGCTATTATGGCAATTCCGAGTTTTTATCTTCTAATAATTCTTGCGGCAATCTTACCATCCGGCATGACAAGCGTACAAAGATTTTGCTTGATTGTAATCATTTTGGCTTTAATTGGCTGGGCAGGGTTTGCCCGAGTTGTTCGTGGAATGGTTTTATCCATAAAAAATGAAGATTTCATATCCGCTGAAAAAACAATGGGAGCTTCCAATTTGAGAATCATTCTTAAACATATACTTCCTCAAACAACAAGTTATGTAATTATCGCAATGACTCTTTCAGTTCCTTCTTATATACTTGCTGAATCAGGTTTGAGCTTTTTAGGATTAGGAATTCAGCAACCTGATGCAAGTTGGGGAAACATGCTAAAAGAAGCTCAAGAGTTTACTAATATTCTCTATAGACCTTGGCTTTTAGCCCCCGGAGGATTAATTTTTATTGCAGTTCTTGCTTTTAATTTATTGGGAGATGCAATACGAGATTTTTTGGATCCAAAGAGTAAAATAAGATAACAAGTTTGCACTCCAAAGTAGTTAAAATCACATATAAAATAAAAAACCGGCGGGTTGAGCGAAGCTCAACCCGCCGGAATTAGTACCATCAGTTACATATTTAGTCAAAATATTTATTTAAATCAGTAAGAATTCCTTCGTGATTTTTATCATCATCCTTTGGATCTTTTTGGATTGCATCCAGTAATTTATTAAGGATTTCAATAATTGCAGTTAAATCAGTAGGCTGACAGTGACATCCATCCGGAATCTTAGCAAGGATTTCCAATAATCCTTTCTTGGTTTCGGCTCTCATACCTTTTACTTCTTCAAGAATTTTATCAATTGCAGTACCAATTACACAAAGTTTCTTGTTCATATCAGGCAATACTGAGGTGTCATTCTTAATTGCAACAAGGATTTCTTGAATTTGGTCAACGCTTGCTGTACCGTTTTTGATTGCTTCCAGAATAGCTTTATGTTCTTCTGACATCTTAGAACTCATATCTTTAACAGCATCTTGAGTTTGTTGAGCAATTTCATTGTTCTTCATAATAAGCTCTTTGATATCATCCAGCTTATCACTTTGATTACCTAGTTGATTAATAATCGTTTGTAATTGGGCAGATGTTAGAGCATTGCCCTCTTTAATAGCATTCAAGATTTGAACCCCAAGCTCTCCTAAGTTACCTAACAGTGGAATAAGAGCTTCAAAGCGTTCTTTTGCATTGTCATCCATTTTGTCAAGCTTAGCCAAAATTTCGGCAATACCTGCTTTTATGTCATCAGACATTGATTCTTGATTGTTAATAATAGTTTGTAACAATGCATGTGTAGTAGCATCCATATCGCCTTCTTGTTTAACAAATGCAGTTAATTGGGCAAGAATTTGGTTTAGAAGTTTTGCTCCTTCAACATCATTCTTTTCAAGATTTTCAAGTTTTGCAAAAATCAAGTTAAGAATATCATTTTCATTTGTTTGCAAATTATTGCCTTTTTTAACTTCTTCCAAGATTTGTTGCAAATATTCAATTTTAATGTTGTCATTATCAACAAGTTTCTTTAACAGTTCTGTTTGTTGACTTTGTTCCATTTGAATATTGCCAAGTGCAGCATAAATATCTTTGATATCTTTACCTTGTTCTTTTAGTAATTTAACAATTTCATCTGTGGTACTTCCGGCAATAACCATCAAATCAATAATTTGATCCAGTTTTGCTCCCATACCTACTAATGTTTTAACGACTTCCGTCATGCTTTTACCTAAAGAAGTAAGCAATGCAATAATTTCTTTGTGTCTTGCATCATCAGCTTTTTCTTTATCTTTTAATGCTGCTAACAGTTCTTGATAATTTTGTTGTTCAATATTTATGTTTACATCTTGATCAATATCAGTTCCAGTACAACTTGAGAAACCAACTAATGCAGCACCTACGAGTGCACCTAATTTAGCACCGGCTGCTGCTCCCGGAACAGCTCCGACACCACCACCAAAGAATCCAATAGCTCCGCCTATTAGTCCACCCAAAAGTGTTGTTCCTGCTACAATCGCTGCTCCAACACCAAGTGTTTCACCTAATGAGCGCTCTTTAGTTTTAGGCATATCAGGGGCATCTTTCAGTTTAATTTCACCATTAACCGGAAGATCCTTTCCGCCTAGGGCTTTAGATAATGCTTCCTTTTCTGCCGCAGTCAAACCCTTTACTTCTTCAGCTGTCACTTTTCCGTCTGCGACAATTTTGTCCAGCTTTGCTTTTGACTCCGGATTTACTCCATCAAAGTTAATACCCATAATTAGCATACTCCTTTCTTTTTTTTCTGCTATTTAAAACCTTTTACACTAGAGAAGTTTTAATGCAGTAAATACTGCATTAACAAGGGTATACCCTTGTCGTTCCTTCTAGTTTTTTTATATGTATAACGACAAAATTTTCCAAAACTTTAGAGTTTTGGAAAATTTTGTAACATTTCTTAATTATTTGAGTACAATTTATTTGAATGCCCGACGTACTCTGTTTAGATTAGAAAAACCTTGATAGTCTGTAAATAATATCTTAAAAGTCAATCTACAAAAGCTCTACTATAACAAAATGATAGACCTTTCAGTATGAACCACCTAGTTTTTATTAAAAAGATTTTGTAATTTAGCCACTATTTCGTCAAAATATCCTTTTGAATTATTATTCATATTTATAAAATCATTCTCCAATTTTTTACAATAAAATTTATCCATATCAATTGCAAATAACATATCTTTGCATAGGCTGTCCTTCTGATTATCTATTACTTTATCCAAAATTTCCATATAATCAGGATTTTGCAAAAGTTTTTCTCGTATCAAAGACGGAATATTGCCGTCAAACGCTTGATGCAATCTTTCAATTGTTGTAAGTTGTTCTTCTGAATTAAACTTTTCTTTCAATAGTTCAAGGGTATATTTTCCATGCGTTTTTAATTTAGTAACAAATTCCGGAACTCCTTTTTCTATCATTTCTTTTTTTAAATTCATCTGAATAAACATCCATATCACCTTCTGCAAAAACTGCTTTAAACTCGTCTTCCGATGTTTTTGCGTAATTTATGTGACTGTCTGTAATATTATTCTTCCGCATTTCAGCCCTTCTGTTTTCTGGTATTAAAATTGTTTTATTTTCTTTATGCGGAGATTTATCATTCAAGTGCATCATTTCATGGCGTATTGTTGATTGGATATTATCACACCCATTTATCCTTATTCTTGCTCTTTCCCTTTGAGCCTCACCTAGAACGTTGCGGATATCGAACATAAAGCTGTGAACAAATTTCGTAATATCAAAAACTTTTGGGAATTTAACAACTTTATTTCCGGCTATTGTCCAGAGCTTAAATTCGTCTTTAATATAATCAATAGCTTTTTCTATAAAAGTAATTGTATAAGGTGTATTATCAAAGAAGATTTTTACTCCGTAATTTTGATTTATTTCTTCTAACTCTTTTTTTACCTTTGAAACTATCGGGTTTGATAAAAAATATTTATTCCATAAATGTAGATTTATATCATCATCATTAGAAGTTGTTATACAATCCTTAATGCTATCAAGTCGGCAATTTTCGTATATTTCTTCATTATAATCTGTGGGAAATTGATTACTCTTTTTTGTAGAATCATAAATTTTTCTAATTTCCGGTAAACAACAATCTTTTATTCTTGTTTTAAATTCGTTATCTTGTTCTAAAGTATACCCAACTGCAGACATAGGATAATAAGTTGAAAGAAGAGAATACTTTTTTTCAGCAGTATTAACACCATCCAGAAGCATTTCTGCCAAAGACAAAATCCTAGCATTAATATCACTATCATCTTTACTGATATTTAAAAGATGCCTTTTGACTTCTTGTACAACAATATTGTCATCACACATTTTATATTTTTGAATTATCTCATTTATTCTTTGTATACCAGCTTTTTGTAACTCACTGCTACGTATAAGCAATGCCTTACAAGCAATGCGAAAACTTTTCCGTACCGATTCATCTTTTATAGAATTTACATTTTGTGAGAGATATCCAGATTTTTTTAGATAATATGAGCTAAAAATTTGTTGTTTTAATTTCATACTTAAAACAAAACATCTAAAAAATTTTTTTGCTCAATACTTCGATCATTTGTCTTATGATTGATCAAAAACTAAACTTAATACATTTTCTGTACTTTATATAACAACTGTTGACTTTTGAAACTTTATACTTTTAAAATAATTCAACTAGCTTGTATAAAGTTCTATGCAAGATATTACATCTAAAATTGAAGTAAACAATTAATAAAATAACCAAAATACGAAATTATATCAGCCTATAGGGTGCAATTTTTTGCACCAATCATATAAAATTGTCGTAGGGGGGACTTGCCTTGAATTTCCTCCACGCTCACAGAGTTTCGCTTTTGAGCCAGACGGCTCAGTCCGCTCAATCTGTTCGCTATCCGGACTAGCAACTTCGTTGCGTCGTCCGTACGGAAATCCGCTGAACCCCCAAAAGGTGATTCCAGCCAACCTCATTCCACTAAAAAAATAATTGAGGCATAAAGCCTCATTATTTTTTAATTGTCGATGGGGGGACTTGAACCCCCAAGGATTTCTCCACACGCCCCTCAAACGTG
>CAZHEI010000061.1:0-9682 GCA_964531425.1 uncultured Vampirovibrio sp.
CTATTTCAAGTAGTTTATTAAAATTTTTTAAGATTTTGTATACCCTTAATGGGTTACTTGGAACTCATAAAAAAACTTAAAACCCTCTCTATGAGAGGGTTTTAAAAATGGGGCGCCTGATGGGATTCGAACCCATGCATATCGGAACCACAATCCGAGGTCTTAACCGCTTGACGACAGGCGCCACATCGCTGACAAGTCTTAGTATATCAAATAAAGATTTGAAATCAAGTAGTATAAACTTAATAATCGAAATTATAAAACAACATAAAGGGCGATTTGCTTATGCAAATCGCCCTTTATTGAAAATTTTCTGCAGTCTAGCTTATACGCTGAAACATGTATCCAATTCCTCGAGCGGTCAAGATTAACTCTGGATTAGTCGGATCAGCTTCTAATTTAGAACGCAATCTTGAAATATGAACATCCACAACACGTGTGTCAATCCTATGATCTGCCGGATAAGACCAAACATGTTGCAATATTTCATTTCTTGAATATGCTTGACCTGAATTATTAACAAGTAATTCTAACAAGCTAAATTCCATTCCGGTAAGTCTTATGCGCTCATTTTTTCTGTAAACTTGTCTTCTTGCTGTATCAATTTTGATACAACCGGTTGTAATTACATTTTTAGAACCTTTTGTTCCTGTAGCAGCAACTGTACTTGAACTACCAGGAATCACAATATCTTTGGATATAGTTCTTCTTAAAACCGCTTTAACACGAGCTTCCAGTTCTTTTGGACTAAAAGGTTTTATCACATAATCATCAGCGCCCAGTTCTAAACCGGTAATTCTTTCTGAAACATCTCCTAATGCAGTTAATATAATAATCGGAACGTCAGATGTACGTCTAATTTCTCTTGTTACACCATAACCATCCATTTTTGGCATCATGACATCCAGCACTACTAAATCCGGATTAGTTTTGTTGAATACATCAACAGCTTCTTCTCCATCTTCAGCAACAACTACATCATAGCCAACCATTTTAAGGCGTGTTTCTAGGATTCTTCTGATACTGGCTTCATCATCAGCTACTAATATCTTTTGACGAGTATCAATATCACCCATCTCTTCTTGCAAATCTTTATTTTCTGTCATGCTACCACCTTTAATTAGTTTTACATTTCTTTTAATTTCTTAATATTAATATATATATCTTAATAGAAGTTCAAGAAATTTGCAAGTGTTTCTCATAGTTTTCTGCAAGTAAAATCAAAATTTCCTATTCTATAAAAATCAAATTTTCAAATTTTTGCTAAATTTAAGTAAATTTCAAAAAAAAGTACAAAAATATACAAATTATAGAGTTAATATGAAGAATTGTAAACACGAATTTTTCTTAATATTATTAAGTTTTACCGATTTTACAACATTTTTACGAATTTATATTGTCAAAAATCCTAAAGTTTTAGAAAAAATTGCCGATAACATTAATATAAGATATAGGAAATCAGGAAATGGCAGAAGCATTTAATTTAAATACTTTTCTACAAACATACAAGAGTGCAACATATGATCCTACGAAGCAACATTCTGCGGCAGAAGAGAATATGGAACAGAGACTTGTGGAACAAGCCGAACAAGCTGTTAAAGAAAGTGGCTTTTTAACTCTGACATTGTCTGAAAAAATGGCGGAACTTGGAGTTGGGGAAAGAGTTCTGCAACAATTTGCGGATACTGCAACTAATCTTTTGCTGGATGTTGTTAATCCGATTGGTGATTATCTTGAAAAATATGAAAACATTTTTGACCAAAGAGTTTATAACAGCGAAATTCAATCTTACGCAAAACAAATGTTTTTCTCTTCTCAGGCTATGCAAAAAGAAGCAGGCGAAAATCCTGTCGGTCAAAGATTTGTTTACGATATGTAGATGTATAATTCTCCTTTTCCTAACATATAATGAGAATGCTCGTTTTTACGAGCATTTTTGTTATTTTCTCTAGTAATTAACATCTAGAAGAAATAGAGTTCTTAAAAAATCAATTAGTCAATGAAACAGACTTGAAAAACTCTAGATAATCACGTATACTGTTATAGCGAACATTGAAAGCAACTAATAAAATTATGGGGATGTACTGGTTTTGACGCTGTGATTGGTAAATCCTGATTGCGAGTACGGGCGCTGTTCCCGTTTAACAACGAGCAAACAAAAAGAAACGACAAATCAAATGTTGTTTATGCTAACTTCGGTCGCGAAAGCAGACTAGCTGCCTAATTGTAGCTATTAGCCCTCTAACTTGACCAGCTTGCCGTTAAGTTAGATGAGATTATGCAAGATGCAGTACGCAAATAATGGTATGCGTATCAAGATTACCATTGACGGTTAGACTTCCGAAAAAAGCCTTTGACGCAACTTAGGTTAGGTAACTTTCCATGTTGAGTCGAGATAATAAGTTACTACACTCGTAGAGGTTAGTTTTTATCCACAATGGACGTGGGTTCGACTCCCACCATCTCCAGTAATAAAAAAGGGCTACTTTAGTTAGCCCTTTTTTGTTGCCTAGATTGTTGAATTGAGAACCCGCACAAGGCAAAGCCTTGTCAGTGGGTTCGAGCGGGAGCGAGCTGAGGCTGGAGCGATTTGTAAGGGGTGAAACCCCGCTACAAATCGAGGAATTGCCGTTACATGCGAGCGACTAAGACACTCCCACCATCTCCACCATTTAACAAGCATAGAGCACCCTTGCGCTCTTTTTTAATTATAGTTATAGTTTATCATGACATTTGTGATGTGTTTATATTGGCTACAATGTCGAGTTGTTAGGTATTTTAGGCTAATTTTAAATGTTGAGATTTGATGGTCAATTTTTGCACTTTTGTCCGTATTTTTGCACTAAATTGCACCAATATTCTGCCATATTGAGTTTATTTGAGAGTGTATTTAGCTTGATATTTGAGTTTTAGCCTTGATACTTTTAGTACAAGATTAGACTTAACCCACAAGGGGATTGAATTTAGAAAGAAATCAACAAATAAACTTCAAGCAGATTATGATTTTGTGAAGTTACATAATACCTCTAATTCTCATCTATTTGAGATTTTAGGAAAAATTTCTCGTGGTAGCTTACATCGTTGGTATGCCATTTTAAACGGAACTGAAGATTACACAAAGCTTTTGCCACAGTATAAATATTCTAAAGTAGATGAATATCGAACAGTTTTGACTGATATGATTAAGAAATCAAAATTTTTATGGGCTTGCTTTTACATCCGAATAGATTATCAGCACTAACCATATATAAATTAAAAGAGTAAAACCAACAGGATAACTAACTTCTGAAATAATTAAACAGATTGAAAGAGATGTATTGGGAATTGATTAATTGCTTAGATTTGATAGCAAAAAAATTATTTACGAGTTTTTAAATATTTGTAGAAATTATAAAAGAACTAGTATGCTTACAATATCTCCCATTATAAACAGCAAACCTCGATATTTTAATAAACTAAACCATAGTCATGTAGGTTCATATAACAAGTCAAATTCTCCAAGTGTATCTTTTGGTGCGAATTTTACTTATGATAAATTGGATAAAAGTAAGTGGTACGACACATATATTAAATATGGTAATGAAAAAAACTGTGAGGCTAAGGTTTTAAGGAATCTTTTTAATACTAAATTTAATCCGGTACAATCTATAAATGTTGTTGATATCGGTTCCGGTAACGGATTATTGTCTGGTAAAATTATTACGGATTTGTCTGAGATTTATCCTCAAAATTATTTGAATTATACAGCAATAGATAATAGCGAGAAGTTGTTGAAAATTTTTGCAGGAAACTGTCAATCAAAATCAGATAAGGTTAAAATCCAAACAATTCTTCAAGATTTCTTTGCTAAGAATAACGATGTCGGCAAATATGATTATGCCATAGCCGCACACAGTATGTACCGAAGCGACCTTATTCCGTCTATACAAACAATACAAAGAACCCTTTCTGATAAAGGCAAAGCATTTATAATCAGAAGCCATCCAGATTCTTTAATGAATTACTTTAGAGATAAATATCATACAGAAACCGATGCATTAAAATCTTTACACCCAACAAGAACCTATATGATTCCCGATTTATTAAAACAAACCTTGGAACAAGAACAAATTAATCATAAAATTATTGAAGTTCCTTATCAAATAAAACTTCCTACAAATTCTACGGATTTAAAAAACATTCTCAGCTTTATTATTGATACACCAATAGAAAGACTCAATCCTGCAAATATTCAAGCCCTTTTAGCTGATGTTGAAAGATTAGGAAACGATGGAATGTTACACTGCAAAAACAATATTTTTATGATTGCTAAGAGGTAAAATGAATATCACATCGATAAATTTTAATAAAAATTATAACTATTCACCGATTTCTTACAAAAACTATATGGATAATCGTGCTGAAAACAATGAAAAATTAGGTTTACAATTAGACCAATTAAGTTTTTGTGGCAGAACAAGCGTTAACACTTTATTTTCTCAATTTAACAAACCTATTGTATCGAAGGAGCATTTAACACAATGGATAAATCAGTTTCCTGCTGAAGATAGAAAGATTGCCATGAAGTTAGCATCTTTAATTGATTATCACACATATCCAGATGTGTTTGAAGAAGTTCAAATACTACACAAAAAACTTTGCTCTGAATTAGAAAAAGACGGATTTGATATAGAAACTTTTGCCAATGTAGATTTTGCAAAAGCCTATACTTGCAAAAGCGGGGATATCGTTTCTTACCTTTATAGAAAAGCAAATAAAGTCAGAAATACTTGTTTCAAAACTATGGAAGGTTTGATTACAAAGACTCCTAAAGATATTGAAAATCGTGCATTAATTATACTTGATGATTATACGGGAACGGGAGATCAGTTTTTATCGGAATTTTACGCAAGGAATGACGAAAATCGAGCTCTTTTAAATAAATATAAAAAAATATATTTTGCACCATTAGTTGCAAATAATGTAGCAGTGAATAAATTTCATTTAATTCAAAATGGAGAATCAGATAAGGTTGCTGAAATTATTCTCGGAGAATTTCCTGACAACCATACGGACGGGATGTTAAAAAAAGTTTTACGAGAAGTTTCTAATAATAAATTAAAAATGATAGAAGGAAAGATTGAATATCCTCTGTTATCAAAAGAGAATAAACAAATTACCTCAAAAACAAAAACTGAAATTGAACAATTTCTATTAAAATACAGCTGCGGAACTCCTTTTGGTATGGGAAAAACTCAAGGACATACTGCATTTTTCTTTACGGTTCCCAATAATACTCCTGATATTTTGTGGAACACAAAGATGAATGAAAAAGGATTTATACCGTTGTTACAAAGAACAAATGATATAAGTATTTACCCGATGTGTCAATCAATGCCTATAAAGGAGCAAGTATGGTAGTTAATAAAATAGGTTTTGCACCAAACATAACTGCAAGCCAAAATACAAAACGACAACCTGATAATATCTCTCAAAACCTTCCGCAACAACAAGTCGTGAAGTCAATAAATCCACAATTAAACTTGGTTTACTTTACAGGCAGAGGAACTCGATTGCCTTTTATTGACCAATTACCAAAAGAAATTCAACAAAGCAGAAAAGGATTAATTGAAGATGCAATAAAATTTATCAGAAGCTCTGAATTTTATGAAGACAAAATCGCAGGTAAAAACTGGAAAAATTCATACTTTGTAGAAGAAATGGAAGCTCTTATTAATAATCCTCAAGCTCTCAGATGGCGTGCAGATATGCTTACATTAAAAACCCGTTCCGCATTGCAAAGTAATTTTGCAGGTAAAAATACTATCGCAATTCCATGGTCAGGAGGTCGTGACAGCTCTTCAATTCTTGCCAACTCATTTGCTTTTTTCCCTGATAAAAAATTTAAACTTTTGACTGTAATAAATGGAATGAGTGAAAATATTTTAAATCCGGCAATACAATATAAAAGATTGTTCGCAAAATTTAATGATCCTAAAAATCCAATAAATGTGGAGCATTATTATATTGATTGTGTTGATGATATGAGAGATTTAGTTGTTCATACAGCCAGAGAAGATAAAAGTATTTTAGGATGCCCGGCATTATGTTCATCTTGCAAAATGGTGATGGAAAAATCTTTAGGTAATGTTGCTAAAAGCTACGGCTCTCAGGATTTGGTTTTAGGTTATTCAAAATATCAGGGAATGCAGGATTGGATCGAACAAACTCCGGAACAAATTGCTTTTGTAACAGAAGAACTTGGCAAATACGGAATTAGAACATCTTCTCCTTTATATAATGTTTTAGAGTATCCTTTTGATCCGATTTTATCATTATCATCTGTAGGTGTACCTATTAAAGAACAAAAGATTGAAATGAAATGCAAAGCCGGGGGATTAAATCCCAAAGATTTGGATTTAGAAAGATTGTTAGAATTTTTAATACACAAAAATGAACAAACTAACCATATTTTCTCGAAAAATGTTGATGTCGTTACAATGAAAGAGATTGATAATCCAAAATATATAAGTTTATTAGATGAAGTTAAAAGTTTAAGACAAGATGCTGATTATAGATTAGGGGTATTTGAGGAAAAGAAATATAACGGACAGTAATTATAATTCATAATCAGTTGAAAATCTTTTTACTGTATTTAAAACCTCCATTATTGCAAAAGGATTTTTCGGTATTGGTTCAGCTCCAACCCATTCTTCTTTTGAAAACTTAAATCCTGTGTTTGCGTCCAATAAATCTGCGCCGGTTTGCTCAAGTGCCTGTTGCGCATTCTTTGGTGAAATTCCGCCTGCAATTCCAACAGGTTTTGAGGTTTTTTGATGGATTAAATCAATTATGCGTTTTGCAACACCCCAATCAATTAAAGAACCTGTTGAGGGCGCATAAGAATCCAGTAATATTCCATTGATATGTTCACTTTGCGCATATTGTAAAGCTTTTGCTTCAAGTTCTTCAACTCCTGTTTGTGGTGAAACTGCAATTTTTGCAAGAATTTTTGAATTCGGAAAAGCCGATTTTACTTTTTGCATATCTTCTAAATTCATAACTGTATGAAGTTGAAATATATCAAAAAACATGTTCCCCATTTTCTGAAGTTGGGTTATTAAGCCTTGAGCTTGTTTGATATTTGTTACGCAAGCAATTTTAACCGGAAGATTAAAACTTTGTGACAATTCTTTTATGTAATCTATTGCAGGTTTGTTTATTTCTGTTTGTACAGAAGGTACCCATTTATCACCCTCAAATAAACTTAATCCTAAAATCATATTGTCGGAATTTGTGTGTTTTGCAGCGCTCATTGCAGAATAAATAGAAACTTTATCAGGAACCTGACAAACTTTTACGGAAATTTTGGAACAAAACGTTATATGATTACTTTTATTTGTTATCATTTTATGCCTCCAAGAATTTCCGGATTTTCAGATTTCAGTTTTGATGCTCGTTCTAAATAGTATCTGAAATCTCCTTGATTTTCTCTTATTCTCATCATTTTTGCCCAGTAAATATTAGAATCATAAATAATATTTATTGCTTGATTTTCTAATAGTTTAGGATCTTTTAGAGAATTTTCAATTTCTTTAATTTTTTCATCAAAATATGTTTTGGCTTTTGCATTATTTGAACTTTCTTTTTTTATTGTTAAGAAATTTCCTTCTAGTTTTAGGCAATCACTATAAGTTTGCAAAAATTCCTTCTTACCTTTTCGATGATAAACATCCGAAAGGAAAATATTTAAAAATCGTCTTTTAAAATCATCTAAATTAGAAATTTTATATTCTTTTTGCGGATTAAATATTTCAGAATCATTAAAATCTATAATATTAACCCCTTTTTCTGAAAATAAAATATTTCCTGCCCATAAGTCACCATGTAAAACTCCTCTCTTATCAAATTCTGCAAGTGTATTATAGATTTGCGAAAGATTTTTAGTTACTAATTCGGTGTCATAAATTGCACCATCTTTTGTTGGCATTTTCCCCTTTGCCCAACTTGTTACAATATAGTTATTTAAAGGGTTTTTCTTATCTCCAACATTGTATAAATATAGTTGTGGAACCCCATCTACACCTTTTAATTTTTTATAAACAGCAATTTCATTTTTTAGCTGTTGCTCTAAACTTTGTCGTTTTATAGGTAACAAGTCACCTTGTGGTTGTATGATTTTGTATGGATATAATCTTTTAATGGCAAAAATCCTATTTTGAGGTTTAAATTTCAAAACTTGAGCAAAAGTTCCGGTATTTATAACATCAAGAACTCCGGTTGAATATTCGTTTAACTTTGAAATATCAACATTTTTTAATTCATTTGGAATGATTTTGCCGTTGAAACTTATGCAATCAGTAGTCAGTCCAAAATTTCTTTTTTGAGGTTTTCGATTTTGGACAAGATTATTATTTGCGGAATTATATATGTATAATGGACTTATTTGCATTTATTTTCTCATAATCAATTTTAAAACTTCTTCTTTTGAATTAGCAACATGAAAAAGATTTCCAACAGGATTTTCTTTCAAAAGTTTCATTTCAAATATCTTTTTGTATTGAGTTACAAGTCCCTCCCAAAAATTAGAACCGAAAAGAATAATTTTTTTTATTTCGCCGTTTTTCGGGTATCTGTTATTTTGTATAAGCGTTGATGCTTCTTGCACTGTTGTTGCACTACCTGGGAATATAACAAAATTATCAGCGACTTGAGTGAATTTTGTTATTCTTTCAGCTTCGCTATTTGCTTTTCCGATAGGAATACAATCGTGAAGATTTTCATCACCCCAGAGCGGTTCAACTATAATTGCAAGATTTTGAAGAGGTTTACCTGTAGCATCTTTTATGGATGCTTCTTTTGCAGCATTGTATACTTCGCCCATAATACCATGACTACCGCAACCATGAATAACATTAAATCCGTTTTCTACAAAATAACGAGTAATATCAGAACTTGCTTTTAGATACTTTTCAAGAGGTTCAGTACCCCCTGAGCTGCCTAAAATTGCGACTGTTTTTTGCTTACTTTCCGTGCTTGTATATTTGTTGTTTAAGCTTGGAATATTGTTTATTAAATCAATAGTATTCATCATATTTGTCTTAAAACCCGTGAATAAAAATTTTTGCTATATAAAAGGGGGCTGATTAAACTGAGCCCTAAAACTAGACAAAGAAAAAGTCGGTTTTAGAACCTCGATTCAGAGCTATGAAGCCTTTTTAATTCACAAATTCTATAACCACAATTTCGGGAGGACAATTAAAGCGAATCGGAAGGATACTAACACCAATTCCACGAGTTACAATCAACTTCTTTCCTTTTTCTTCAATCATGCCTGCTGAGTATTTATTGCCATAATCAGAAGGAACGACTAGAGCACCCTCAAATGGGTAATCTTACTTGTCCACCGTGAGTATGTCCCGCAAGTGTTAGATTGATGTTACTCGGAACTTTCGGGAAGAGGTCTGGAGTATGAGTTAAAAGTATGGTTGGAGATTTAGTGTTTTCTAAAGCTTCATATATAAAACCTATTTTGTTATCTCTTGTTTTTTGAATTGCATTTCATAAAGAGCTTTATATTGTCCGTTTTCAATGGACATCAATTCTTCATGAGTACCGAGTTCAACAAGTTCGCCTTCATTTATAACAGCAATTCTGTCTGCGTTTTGAATTGTTGAGAGCCTATGCGCAATAACAAAAACTG
>CAZHEI010000062.1:0-9281 GCA_964531425.1 uncultured Vampirovibrio sp.
AGGTGATCAAGTGACCAAGTGGTTACGTTTTTTCGTGAATAGTGAGTAGTGAATCGAAAAAAAAGTGATTAAGTGATTAAGATGTTGCGGTTTTAATAAACCTGTCATCCTGAAAGCGTAGAAAATAAGGATGTAAGTCCGTAATTTTCAAGCTGTTCAGGATCTGACCAATATATAAGTATCATGCTAGGTTGGTAAGATCCTGAAATACGCCTTATTTATTATCTAAACTTCAAATACAATGTCTAATTTTGTCGGCTATTCAGGATGACATTATAACCTGTAAGTTGAGCATACTTGCCCATCAACGATGCTCCAAATGGATAATTGAAAGTGGAAAATGGAAAATTGTTACAGAGCTTTTCACGAAAAAACCGTAACCATCGAATCACGAATCACGATTCACGAAAAAACGTAACCACTTGGTCACTTGATCACCTGGTTACTTATTCACTTATTCACTTTCGAACATATTGTTTCGCCTTGTTCGCAATTTGAAACAAATAATAAATATTATGTAAAATTCATGATAAAATAAAATATAATACAAGAGGAGCATTTTATGATTAAATTTGGAACTGATGGTTGGAGAGCTATTTTAGATAAAGATTTTACTGCGGAGCAGGTAGAGAGAGTAACTCTTGCTATCGGTAAGTATGTTGCTGACAATTTCGGATTCGATAAGCCGATTATTATCGGTTATGACCCTCGTAGAATGGCTGATACGTATGCTGAATTAACAGCAAATCTTCTTTATCAAAAAGGATTTAATGTTAAATTATCGAAAAGGGTAGTTCCAACGCCTGTATTAGCTTATAATGCTAAACATCTTAATGCTTGTGCAATTATGTTCACTGCTTCTCATAATCCTCCTGAATATTTGGGAATGAAATTTATTCCTGATTACGCAGGTCCTGCAACATCTAAAATTACCGATGAAATCGTTTCAAATCTTGATTTGGAATATGGTTTTGGACAGGACGGCTCATTTGAAAAAACAGATTTTATGCCTGATTATTATGAACATATCAAAAAATTAGTAAATTTTGACATTATTAAAAATCTTAAATCAAATGTAATTTTTGATGGTCTATATTCTGCATCAATTGGTTATTTTGATTATATTTTAAACGACAACAAAATTCCGTTTGAAGCATTGCACATGGAACACGATGTAAATTTCGGTGGAGGTATGCCAGACCCTAAACCAAAATATTTGAAAGATTTAATAGAAAAAGTAAAACAATCTAAAAATTCAATTGGTTTAGCAAACGATGGAGATGCTGATAGATTTGGTGTTATCAATGAAAATGGCGAATATGTTTCACCTAATGAAATCATTGCAATTCTTCTAAAATATTTAAAATCTAACGGGATTACCGGTTCAGTTGTAAAAACAGTAGGTTCGAGCCTTTTGATTGATAATGTTGCTAAAAAACTGGATGTTGAAGTTATTGAAACTGCCGTAGGATTTAAACACGTTGGCGAAACTATGCGCTTAAACAAAGTTATAATCGGAGGCGAAGAATCCGGAGGATTAAGTATATTAGGTCATATTCCGGAAAAAGACGGATTGATTGCAAATCTCCTTATTATGGAGGTTTTGGCAAGTACAGGGAAAAAACTCATTGAATTACAAAATGAACTTTATAAGCTTGTTGGCTGTAAATTCTACACGGATAGGATTGATTTAAGAACTGATAATATTGAACCTGTTCTAGAATTTTTTAAAGGATTAAAAGAAATTGGTAAGTATCAGATAACAGATATTGATTTAAAAGATGGTGTTAAATTAATGCTTGGTGATAGAACTAAAATTCTTGTCAGACCAAGCGGAACAGAGCCATTATTAAGAATTTATTTTGAAACAGATTCTATTGAAAAACTTGAAGAACTCAAACAAGCAGTTGAAAAAATCCTTTAATAACTGGACAGAATTAAAAAAGTATTATAAAATCAAAGTAGTATTAAGAGAGGAAAATAAATGCCAAATAAAGATGCAATGCCCGTTGAGGTAATTATTTTAACAGAGACTAGTGACATTAAAGGTACTGTGTATGTTTCTAAAAATGTAGCAGCAAACAGACAATTAACAGAACTTTTGAATGCTAACGACCGTAAATTTTTAGCAGTAACAAATGTTGAAATTTATCCAAAAAATTCAAATCAACCTCCAAAAAGATATGAATTTTTGGAAATCCATATTGATTCAATTTTGATGGTACATCCTACTTCTCAAGCTTTATTCAAAGAATCTCCTAAAACACAGGAAGATATCGCAAGATTTAGAGAATTAAGAGCTAAATTGAACCAAACAAAACCATTTTAGGATTGTATGAGATTTAAGAGAGGTGGCGCAATGTGAAACATTGCGCCACCTCTCTTATTTATCCCCTCCAAAAAAATCCATTAAGAATTGTAACGATTTTCCCCAAGAATCTAAAGTTTTACAAAAATATGCCGTAATACATAGTGAAAATGATGTTGATGGTGAAACGGGTATACCCATTTTAGTACAGTGAATACTGTACTAAAAAACCGTTCATCTTTAATATTACAGGAGATACTCTTATGGAAAATGGTTTTGATATCAATCTAATAACAGGAAAAGCACAAAATATTGCACAAAATATAGATACTCATAATGTTAAAGATGGTAAGTTATCAGGAAAAGAAATTAGTGTATTCTTGGCTGAGTGCAAACAAGATGGGATAGACATTGAAAAAGAGCCTTGGTATCAAAAATTTAGAGATTTTATAACTCAATCTTGGAGTGCTTTTAAACCGGAAGGACAAGTTGCAGAACGTGATGCAACCTATGTTGCTCCAAAACCTACTCCTGCATTAATAGTTTCAGAAACAACAAAAAAAGAACCTCCGAAGAAACTCCCTCTTCAATTTAGTAGCAATTCAAATATAAGAACTGATTATGATTGGTCAGAAGAAGAATTTTCAAAAATTCTAGATAGGATGTTAAATAATCCAAAATATAAAGGCAAATTTAAAAATAGTGTTTTACAAGGCAAAGCAAAAGCTTTTATAGAAGCTGGTAAAAAGTACAACATTGACCCAAGAATTTTAGTTGCAATTGCAATGTGTGAGTCCTCAAGAGGCACTTCCGAAAAAGCAAAAAAACTAAATAATATTGGTGGTTTAAAAATTAATGGAAAATACCACCATTTTGAAAATGTAGAAGCAAGCATTGACTCAATTGCTAAAACTATTAATACAAGGTACAAAGAAGGTTATACAACTCCGCAGAAAGTTGCTAATTCCGGCAGGTATTGTGCAAAACACGCAGCAAATCAATGGTTGTCAAATCTTAATTCTTATTTGGGAATCTTTAATAAGTACTACAAGGATACAAATTAAACAATAATGTAGTTATAAACTTGATTCAAAACTTTTTCAAAAGTGTTTTGACTACCAAAAAATACATAAAATTCCGCTTTATTTTTCCCAATCATTTGTAAAGCAGGAGTTTCAATTGGTGGTCCGGCAGGAGTTGTTCTTGCAGGATTTAAAGGGTTTGAAATAATGCCTGTAGCTCTCAATATTGGAATATAAAGTTTATTTTCAAATACTTCATATTGAGTCAATCCTTTTGTAATAATTCCGATATTATTATCAGCTTCATCAATCAATAAACCTCTTTGCATTGGCGCAGTGTTTGTTTTTACTTCTATTCCACGCTCTTGTGGCAAGTTCTCTCTGATATTGTATTCAGAATCAAAATTTCTCTTAATCATTGTATTCATATCTTCTGAATAAACTTCTTTAATTGGAGAATTTAATTCAAAACAAACTTCCAACAAATGATTTTTTTGAGTATTATTCCACTCAAATTCAAATTTCAAAAAATCAGCACCTTTATCTAATGAAACAATAAGAGAAACAATATCCCACATTCCTTCAAACTCTATTTTTAAAGCGCATCTGTTTGTTTTATTTAACCAAATTTTTGATCTTAAAACTTTAAATAAAGTTCCTTTATCATCGAATTTCGGAGCATTATTATAACTGTCACCCAAATCAACAAAATCAACTAATGAAAACTCTCTATCATTAATGTATATTTTATTGTTACGAATATTTAATTCAATATTTTTATTCTTAATAGATGAATCTGTTATTTGTAAATCAGTATCATTAACATCAGACATAATAAATCCAATTTCATCCGGTTTTAGATTTTTTACTTCTGCAAGATATTTTCCAATCTCTGTATAATCTTCTGTTACCGGAATTCTGTTAGTATCCGTTAAAAGTTTTTTGTCAAAACCTTTTTGGGAAGAAACTTTTTCAAAACCTTTTTCGAAAGAAGATGACTCAAATTCAACTATTCCGGAAAATTCTCTATCAGAAAGATTTAACACCATTTTATCGTCAAACTTATTTTCAAATTTTAATTCATCAATAATTGTATTTGCAATCTGTTGAATTTTTTTATAGCGAATTACGTTTTCAGAATGAACATCATCTGTTGAACAACCGCAAATACTATCGTGCGCCTGATTTTGCAATAACATTTTATAGGCATATTCAATCAGATTATTATATTTATTTTCTGCTTTATAGAATCTAACAAAACGGTTTGCTAAATCAATTTTATAAGATGTTTCAATATTCAACCGCTTTAAATCCAATCTTGAAGAGTAACAACCTTGCAAAATAAAGGTTTTGGAATTATCTCTCAGTTCTTCATCAAATCTGAATTTATCAAAATTTGCACTAACTTTTTGAAAATAATCAAATGGTGAACCAAGTTGTATATTGTAATCTTCTTTTAAAAGTTCATTAACAGCAGCAATTTGATCTTCCAAATCTGTAGGAATTCCTAAATGGTCAGCACCAATTGGCAGAAGAATGTATTCTCCTGATTTTTCTGCAAGTAAATCTAAGTTCTTCTTAAGAAGTTCTGCTTTTTTTTCTATTTCACAATTCATAGAGAAAATATCTTGAAAATATCCACGAACAAGATTAACCGTGTCCATTCCACACCACTTGAATTCAGCCGGAAAATCTCCGCAACCACGCCATACGATTGATTTATCAATCCCAAAATCTCTTAGAATATCAACTACATTTTGACTATGCCCGAATGTATCAGGAAGATATCCGATAAAATCCGTACAACCAAAATCTATCGCAGTTTTCATTCCAATTTCAAGATTCTTTTCAAAACAAGTTCTATCTGTCAAAAATTCGTCAACAAGACAATAAAATGGACCTATAAATAATTTTTTTGTTCTAATAAAATAGCGTACAAGCTTTTCTTTTTCTGGTCGCATTTCAAGGTAATCAAGTAGTGCAGAAACCTGTCCATCAAAATAAAAAGATGGAATTTTATTTGTATCAAGCATATCAAGAATATTGTCAAATACTCTTAACAAACGCATACGAAAGATTTCGTATTCTCTGTACCACTCTCTATCCCAGTGTGTGTGCAAATATGCAATAACCTGTTTTTTCATAGAACCAATTTTACATCAAAAAGGTATTTGAATCAAACATAACTCTTTAAATAAACTCCTCTTTACAATTTCTCCTTTTTTTACTACTATAGTTTTAATAAAGAAAGAGGAAGTCCAATGGTTGATAATAAATATAAACGTGTGTTGTTAAAGATTAGCGGAGAAGCATTAATGGGTGACCAACAATTTGGTATTGACCCAAAACCTGTTGAAATGATTGCGGATGAAATTCGTTCTATTTATGAACGTGGAGTTGAAATCGCAGTTGTTGTCGGTGGTGGCAATATTTTCCGTGGAATGAAAAACAGCGCAAAATTAGGAATGGATCAAGCATCCGGAGATTATGTCGGAATGCTTGCAACAGTAATGAATGCAGTTGTTTTGCAATGTGCTTTAAAGAAGATTGAAGTTGATTGTCGTGTTCAAACTGCAATTGCAATTAATCAAATAGGTGAACCTTATCTTCGTCACAGAGCAATTCGTCACTTAGAAAAAGGAAGAGTTGTAATTTTTGCAGCAGGAACAGGAAATCCTTTCTTTACAACTGATACAGCCTCTGCACTTAGGGCTTCTGAAATTAATGCAGAAGTTATGTTGATGGCAAAAAATGGTGTTGATGGAATCTATGATGATGATCCAAGAACAAATCCGAATGCAAAAAAATTAGACAAAGTATCTTATGATGAAATAATTAAAAAAGATTTGAAAGTCATGGATACTTCTGCATGTGCTTTGTGTAAACAAAATAAAATTCCGATTAATGTATTTGATTTCAAAGCTCAAGGTAGTCTTGTAAAAATCATGAACGGCGAAGATGTCGGAACTTATGTTAGCGTAAATTAATTATTATATAAAAGGAGAAAAATTATGTCAGAAGCTTTAGAAGAATTATTCTTGTTTGGCGAAGAAAAAATGGAAAAGGCAATTGCCCAAATGAAAAGAGAATTTGCTGCTGTTCGTACAGGACGTGCAAATCCTGCTATTTTGGATAAAGTTTTAGTTGAATATTATGGAGCTCCAACTCCGCTTAGACAAATGTCACAAGTTACTGTAAGTGAAGGTACAACTCTTGTGATTACTCCTTTTGATAAAACAATTATTAAAGATATTGAAAAAGCTATTATTAAAGCTGAAATTGGTGTTGCTCCAAACAATGACGGAACTTGTATCAGATTAAACTTCCCTCCTTTGACAGAAGAAAGAAGAAGAGAAACTGCAAAAGATGTTAAAAAGTTTGGTGAAGATGCAAAAATCGCAATCAGAAATGTCCGTCGTGATATGGTTGATGATTTAAAGAAAATTGAAAAAGAAGAAAATCTTCCTGAAGATACAGTTAAATCTAATCAAGATGATATTCAAAAATTAACAGACAAGTTTGTCGGAACAATTGATTCTCTTGTTAGCGAAAAAGAAAAAGAGGTTATGACCGTATAATGGATTCAAAAAGAGTAGCAACAGCTTTTTTAATTGGTTTACCAGCATTGTTTGCAATTATTGCAGGCGGGTTATGGTTGACGGCATTGGTGTTGGTTATAGTTTTTTATGCTTCTAAAGAATATACTACAATTCTTAGACATAAGGGCTTTTTACCTAGTTTAAAAATCATGCTGGCTTCAAGTGCAATATTTGCAGCACTTGCATATTTTAATCGATTTGACTTGATTCCGTTAGCATTTACACTGTCAGCCTTAATGGCATTTATGTGGGTGCTATTCCGTGGGCGACAACCATATATTGCTAATGTTGCAACTACTCTTTTAGGCTTTGTATATTGTGGTTGGTTTCCGCTTCATTTACTCTTTCTAAGAAATATGGGCGGTAATGTGGATGGATGGATAATTCCGTCACCACATGGTGCAGGTTATTGTTTATTAATTCTGTTTGCAGTTCTTGTAACTGATACTTTTTGCTATATCGTAGGATGCAAATGGGGTAAAAATAAATTGTCTCCGGTTATAAGTCCAAACAAAACAATTGAAGGTTCACTAGGTGGAACCGTAATGTGTATGGTATTTGCGCTTGGAATAGGTCTTGCTATTGGGCTACCTTGGTATCATACAGTAATTTTAGGGCTATTGATTGCAATATTTGCTCAAATTGGAGATTTATGCGAATCAATGATTAAGCGTGATGCCGGAGTTAAAGATTCAAGCAATGTTCTTCCGGGACACGGTGGTTTTTTAGATAGAACAGATAGTTATATTCTAACAATTCCGGTGGTTTATTATTATTTACAATACTTTGTAAATTCAAATATTCTGGTAGATTTGTTCAAAAGTTTCTTAGGCTAAGAGGTTATTAAGTTGTTAACAAATATTTTTGGGACAGAAGCTGATAAAGATTTACTTAGTAAAGCCTTAACGCACCCTTCTTACACAAAAGAACTCAATTTAGATGACCTTTTGAGTTATGAAAGGCTTGAATTCTTTGGAGATTCTGTTTTAAAACTGTTTTCTTCAAAGTTACTTTATGAAACTTATCCTGACTATCCGGAAGGAAATTTATCAAAAATTCGTTCAATTCTTGTTTCGGATGCAATCTTAGCCGGTATTGCTTTTGAAATCGGATTAGACAAACTGATTAAACTTGGACCTGCTGAAGAAAAGCAAGGGGGAAGAAAACGTGAATCAAACTTAGCCTGTTCATTAGAAGCAATTTTAGGGGCTTATTATTTGAGTGGACACGGAAATGCTGTAGAACAATTTATTTCAAAATATGTTCTCCCTTATGCTCAAGATATTGATTCTCATTTTGAAAAATACAATGCGAAAGATATTTTGCAACAATACACTCAGGGAATAGATAAAACTTTACCGAATTATAAAACAATTGCAATAAACGGTCCTGCTCATAAACCGGAATTTGAAGTAGCTGTTGAATGGCAAGGGAAAACAATAGCAACCGCTAAAGGCAAAAGCAAAAAAGAAGCTCAACAAAATTGTGCTTACGAAGCTTGCAAAATTCTTGGCGCAATCAACTAAACAGATGATGGAAAATAAACCCAATTTTCATATAATCAGATAGGTAGGTAAATAATATCGTTCTGGGGAGATATGGGAATGTACGATAGACGTTGGTATGATTCAAACGAAAATACTAAAAGAGCTTTAGATATACTTAAAGATATGGATGATGCTCAAAGAAGAGCTTTGTCTAGAGATTTAACAACTGTTGTAAAACAAATTAAAGAATTACATGAAGAAGATGAAGAACCTGAAGTAAGTCTAGGTATTGATAGAGTTTTAGGTCTTTATAAATTATCAAATTCTCGTCGCTGGTATGACAAAGTAAGTCTATTGTCTTATGCAATGAAAACTATGTCTACATTACCTCAAGAAGATTTTTACACAATTATGGAAGGTATTGCTGTTTCAGCAGGTGCTGAATCTGTTGCATAGAATTTTATAAAACTGAATTTGCGAAAAATTTTTAATTTTTCTGCATTCTCAAAATTTTAAACAAAATAAACGGCTCATTGGTGTTGAGCCGTTTGTTTAATTTTCCCTATTATTTTCCTTTTTCCGCTTGGGGGTAAATGTAAACTCATCTTTAAGTCTACTCTACCCGTTTAAAGTTGTTGGGGGTAAATGTAAACTCGTCTTCAAGTCTACTCTACCCGTTTAAAGTTGTTTGGGGGTAAATATAAACTCGTCTTCAAGTCTACTCTACCCATGTAACATCTGACAAGTGCAGAATAATTACGATAACTGTGTAAAATCTTATTGGAAGGGATATTTCCCAATTATACTTCTTTATAGTTATTTTAATCCAGCAAGGCTTCTAAAATTGCAGCATTTTTAGTAGCAA
>CAZHEI010000063.1:0-9146 GCA_964531425.1 uncultured Vampirovibrio sp.
TTGTAGTTGATGAAGCAGTTGAATTAGCTAAAAAATATTCAACAGATGATTCTTCATCTTTCATCAATGGAATCTTGGCAAAAGTTATCGTTGAAAACGGCTTGAAATAAGATTTGTTAGGCAAAAATGGGGTATATAATTCTATATGGCTATTAATACCGAAATTTTAGAAAAATGTATTCTTACATTAGAAAAATCATACGACTCAATTAAAGTGGCTGATGAGGGTTCTATTGATTATGAAATGTATAGAAATTCACTTGTCAAAAGCTTTGAATTGACTCTTGAACAAGCCGGTAAACTTTTAAAAAAGAGAATCTCACCATTTTTTGCTACCAATAAAGCTGTAGATAATTTGACTTTTAAGGATGTTTTTAGAAATGCTGTAAAACATTCTCTCATGTCAAAAGATGAGCTTGAACACTGGTTTAAATACAGAGATAATCGCAATAACACAACTCACGATTACGGAAAAGCCTTTGCAGAAGAAACTTTAACATTAATTGATTCATTCTTAATTGATGTTAAAAATTTAAAAAGGATTATAGAAAATGAGTAGTCTTTTTGTTGAGCCAAAAGATTTGCAAATGCTATTGGATATCTTAAAAGACTTTTGTCCAAACTCTAAAGTTTATGCTTATGGAAGCCGTATTAACGGTAGAGCACATGATGGAAGTGATTTGGATTTGACAATAAAAAACTTTCCGTCTGATAAGTACTTATTTGAGTTAAAGGCAATATTATCTGAAAGCAATATTCCTTTCTTGGTTGATGTCAATATATTTGAAGATTTGCCTCAATCTTTCAAAGATGAAATTGAGAAAAATAATATAGAAATTTATTAGTAATGTTTGGCTTTAATTTTGTTCATACAAATCTGCTATACACGCTTTAAAAAATTATAAAATATGTTATTATTATAGTAGACCTTAAGAGGACTTTAAATGTTTTTTGCAAAGAAAAAAACGAATATGGAACTTGAAATTAAGGAACAAACAAGCATTATTCCTTATATTTTGATGAAATATATTGACCCACAAACAGGCGAAATAAAAATTGAATTACCTCAAAATATTCGCAAAATTGTTATTGTTGCAAGTGGTTCGTCTTATCATTGTGCAAGATTTGCTGTTGATTTAGTTGAAAAAATTTCTAAAATAGAAACTCGTGCAATTTATTCAAGCGAGTTCTTATTAAAAAATCTTATTCCGCACGATGAAAACACACTTTATGTGTTTATCACTCAATCTGGCGAAACCAGTGATACGCTTAAATCTGTAGAGCGTGTAAAGCGAGAAACAAATCTTCCGACTTTATGTATAACAAATCAAGAAAATTCTACGATTTGGAATACTTGTGATTATCAAGTTGCTTGTTATGCCGGAGTTGAACACGGTATTGCAGCGACAAAGTCTTTTACTTCACAAATGCTTTGTTTAATACTTATTTCGCTAAAACTTATTGAAAATATTGAGCCTGAAAATATTACAAAACAATATAAGAATTCCTTATTTCATTTACCACCTATTATTGAAAAAGCCATTGGTAAACGAGATGAGATAAAAAAATTAGCAAAACATTTAGCAAAAGAAAATGTTGTTGTTATAACGGCTGATGGAATTTCATATTCTTTAGCAAAAGAAGGTGCTTTAAAAATAAAAGAAACTTCTTACAAAAACATTAGTGCTGCAATTCTTGGAGAATTTATGCATGGTCATGTTGCAGTGTTAAACAACAAATCTACCTTGACTTTTATTTCTGTTGACAAAGTTTCTGAACGTTCCATTAATAATCTAAACAAAATCAAAGAAGATTATGCTCCAACCCTTGCTATTATTGGTCATGGAGATGAAAGCATAAAACCTGATTATCATATTTCTGTCGCTTGTGAAAATGAAATTCAACAACTTTTTGCAAATGTTGTAATTTTGCAACTTCTTGCGCTAGAAACAGCTTTAAAACTTAAACGCAATGTTGATAATCCCAAAGGATTGCACAAAGTTGTTGTTGATAATTCAATTTAGTCCAGCTTTTTAACTCGCTTGTTTTTCTTTATATCTTGCTGTTCTGGCATTAATCGCGTAACATGTACTTTGTAGTCGTTGTGATAATGCAAACATGTTTCTTTGAATCATTGCAACATCATTCATTACTTCTAACATTTTGTCAGGATTAATCATTGATTCCATCGCTTCATGGTTATCAACTTTTTCGTCTGCGTATTTTTTTACCAAAAGTTTGTCAATGTAATCTCTTGCTCCAACTGCCATAATTAAAACTCCTAATACTAAAATTTTCCCTATATATTTATAAAGTATTTTTAGATTAGAAAATTGCCTTTTTGCATGAATTTGCTTTACAAAATTTCACAATCTTTAATATAACGAGGTCTTGATTTAACTTCTTTGAAAATTTGTCCTAAATATTCTCCAATAATTCCTAAACAAAAAATCTGTAATCCGCCAAAGAAAACAAGCAGAATAACGATTGTAGCCCAGCCACTTGGAGTATCTTTCAGAACATATTTGTCGTAAATAGCGTTTATTCCGACAATAATACTCAATAAAACAGTTAAAAAGCCAACCGCAGAAATAAGCCTAAGAGGAATTACGCTGTAAGAGGTTATTCCGTTAAGAGCAAGACTTGTTAGTGAAATTAAATTAAATTTTGAAGTACCTAATTTACGTGGTTTTACATCAAAATTAACATAAGCGGTTTTTAGTCCTGTTTCATGGAAAAATCCACGCAAAAATAGTTCTCTTTCAGAATATTGTTCCAATAATTCCAGAGCTTTGTAGCTTACAAGGCGAAAATCCGAGTGATTTTGAGGAATTTTTACTCCCAATAAATTCATTAATTTGTAAAAACATGTTGCTGTGATTTTTTTGAATAAAGAATCTGTTTTTCTGTTATTTCTGACACCTGAAACAATTTGAGCTCCGGCATGAAATTCGTCAATAAATTCTTCAATAGTATTTTCATCTTGCTGCAAATCAGCATCAATTGAAATTGCACAATCACAACCAATATCTTTCACACCAATGAGTCCTGCAATAAGAGCCTTTTGGTTTCCATAATTTCTTACAAACTTACACGCTTTAACTTTCCCACCGAATTCTTTGTGCAAATTCTCAATGATTTGCCATGTATTATCTTTAGACCCATCATCTATTATATAAATATATGAATCACTACTAATTTTATCTTTTTCAATAATTCCATCTAATACATTAAGAAGAGCGCGAACTGTAGATTCAATAACCAGCTCTTCATTATAGCAGGGGATAATTAGTGCTAATTTGGTTTTACTCATTGTATTCCTCTCAAACATATAATATAATATGACTGTAATAATTACAAGAGAGGATTCGGATTGGTAAAGAGATTTATTTTAAATGCCGATGATTTTGGTCTTTCAAAAGCTTTAAATAGAGCCGTTCTTGAAGGTTATCAATGCGGACTTTTAAAAAGTGCAAGCCTGACTGCTAATGGAGAAGCTTTTGATGAAGCTGTTAATTCTATTATTCCTGCTTGTCCTGATTTAGGAGTCGGAATTCATTTAAACGTAATTGAGGGTAAATCTCTTTGTGCTGACGTCGATACATTGACTGATTCCAATGGGAATTTTAATAATTCGTATGTGCAATTATTACTAAAAGCATATAATCCAAGAGAAAAAGAGTTCTTGCCTCAATTGGAAAGAGAATTTCGTAGGCAAATAGAAACAATTCTGGCAAAAACTCCTGTTAGTCATATTGATTCGCATGTACATGTTCATTCAATTCCAAAAATTTTTGATATGGTTTGCAGGCTAGCAAAAGAATATGGTATAAAACAGGTTAGGACCCAATTTGAGAAACCATATATAATTCCTGATTTGCAGAAACATTTAACTAAAAAATATCCGATTAATTTGATAAAAGTTTTACTTCTGAATACTTTTACAATATTCAATGAAGCAACTATTCATAAATATGAATTGAAGACTAATGATTACATTGTTGGTGTAACTTATACTTCAATGATGGATGCATTAACTGTCGCATATGGCGTTATGGCTGTAAAATATGATAACGTAACTGTTGAAGCTCTAATTCACCCTTGCAGATACGAAGACGGAACTATTGATAATCATTTTGACGAATTTATGTTGACTAAAAATAAAAAACTAAAAGACAAAATTGAAAAATTGGGATTTGAGATTACAAATTATGTTGAAAAAGAATCTTAGTATCGCTTTTGCTATTTTAATGTTTATAATTTCGTCAATTTATTTTGTACCACATGACAAAATTTATAAAATTACTCAAGTTAATTCTCCTGTTTCTTTTGAGTTTGGAGATAAAAATCTTTATATTAATGATTTAGATACTTTTGATTCGTCATTTACATTCAAAAATCGTGACATAGCCAATAAAATCGGAATTTCAGAACAAGAAGCTTTTATTCTGGGAAATCTTGGTAAATACTGGACTTCAAACTTAATGAAAGGTCGCAAAGTTTTAGTTAAAGATAATGACTTAATATATTTCAAATATAGTTATCGTTCTAAGTTTTTATATTCAGGATTTTGTATAAAAGATTCAAAGCCTTATTATAAGGAAGCTTTTGATAAGAAGCTTGCAGAAATTAGACGTGCAAAATATAAAGTAATGGATTTGGAAACTGAAAATATTTATGAAATTGATGATGATAAAGTTCGTTCATTAAATAATTTTATTCTGATTCGAAAATCACACATTCAAAAGCCAGTGAAAAATAATATTCAAAAAATGGTTTATGAATCAGGTGATGTAAAAATTTATTTTGCAGATTCAACAACAAAACTAAAACCGGATAGAAATTGTTCGTCATCAATTTGTCAGGAAATTTTGACTAATATTAATAAGGCTCAAAATACAATTGACATGGCAATTTATGGTTATTCCTCAACTCCAAAAATTGAAGAAGCTTTAAAGAGTGCAATTAATCGTGGTGTTAAAATCCGAATGATATATGATTTAGACTCAAAAGGAGAAAATATTTATCCTGATACATCAAAACTTGTGTCAATAATTCCAAATAGCAAAAATGATGGGGAGTCAGCTGATGCAAAAAATATTATGCACAACAAATTCTACATTTTTGATAACAAAGTTTTGATTACAGGTTCTGCTAATCTTTCTCATACGGATATGTCCGGATTTAATTCAAACAGTATTGTTGTTATAAATTCATCAGAAGTTGCTAAAATTTATAAAAATGAATTTGAACAAATGTATAGCGGAAAGTTCCATTTAGAAAAAATTTCTCAAAATAAGCACAGAATTTCTCTTTCAGAAACAGAGATGGATGTTTATTTTTCTCCGCAGGATAAAAGCATCACAAATGCAGTTTTACCATTAATTCGTAATGCAAAGAAATATGTCTATATCCCAACTTTTGTATTGACAGAAAAACGTGTTACAGAAGAGCTCATAAAAGCAAAGCAGCAAGGAGTAGATGTAAAAATTATTATTGATGCTCTGAATGCTTCAATTAAACATTCTAAACACAAAGAACTGAGAATGGGTGGAATTCTTGTGAAAACAGAGAATTATGCAGGTAAAATGCACTCGAAATCAATGATTGTAGATGATGAATATACAATTATTGGTTCAATGAATTTTTCTTACAGCGGAGAAAATAAAAATGATGAGAATTTAATTGTAATCAAGAACCCTCAAATTGCTAAATTTTACAAAGAATTCTTCCTATATCAATGGAATCGAATTGATGACAAGTGGCTAAAATTAAATGCCAGAGCAGAAGGAAAAGATTCCATAGGTTCATGTTCTGATGGACTTGATAATAATTACGATGGTTTGATTGATAAAGACGACTTAGCTTGCAAATAAGTTTTTAGAAAAATTCCAAATTTCCACACGAATTCCAATTTTTATAGGTCAAATGGGTCGTCTTCTTTATAATAATTCTTTTTCTTTTTTTTCATTTTGTCATTTCTTTTTTTGACATCATTTGATACTTTTTTATAAGCATTATCTAATGAAATTCTCATTATCGGCTTGTTTGTAGCTCTATCATTAACTATTAACCAGTATGATTGTTTAACGTTGTTTACTGCAAATGAAATTTTTCCGGCTCTTCTGTCTCCCGGTTTAAATTGAGAAAATATTAATCTTGTATCTCCAAAAATAGATGGATTAAAAACTGTGTTGTAGTCGTTTACAAGAGCAATATCCATTCCTGAAAAAGTTTTGTCTGACATATTTGCGATTGAAACAGAAAGTGTCAAAGTATTAACTTCTCCAAAAGGATCTTTTTCGTACAAAATATTCGCAATTCTAATATCTAACCCCGGATATTTTTCTTCTCTTTGTTTTAAAGCATCTTCTCTATAAACCGGTAAGTCTACACTGGAAAGAATTCGGACTTTAATTTCATCTCCGGGAGAAATCAAAACATCCTTACCCTTTCTATAAAGTGACATTCCAAGTCCAACTCCGGCACCTAATGCAGCACCACCGGCAACTGTATAACCTTGTGATGCAATAGCGGCTTCTACGCTTAGTGCTTGTGCAGCAAAAATTCCTCCGAGAACTGCACCTCCGGCTGTGTAACCTAAATCCTGTGCAACAATTTTTGTTGCGGCTTTAAGCGGGTGTAGTTTTGTAGACATTTTACCTTCTATCGGAATTTCTCGTCCATCAGGAGTTACAAGATAGTCAAACGTTAAATCAATATAGCCGTCTCTACCCAATCTTTTAGCGTTGCCTGAATCTTTGATAATACCATGCGCAACGGTTCCCTTTGGAACAACAACTCCTTTATCTCCAATTACATCACTTGTAACTTCTGCAAAAAATTCATCTCCTTCAAACGAAAAACTTCCGTCAAGGACTTGTGAAACTGTCATTTCAATAACATCTCGTTTTTCAAGTTTTTCTGTTTTACCTGTATACATTTCTTTATCAAGTTCTGTGTATTCGCTATCAAATTCAGCATGTCCTTGAAAAACATCATCTGATGCAAGAGTTATTCCGTTTGTAAGAAATATACTTAATATTAATAATGCTAGCTTTTTCTTCATACTCAAATTATACTATTTCTCTTCTTTTTTGTTCAAATTGTTAAGCAATTTGTTATAAATTTCTATTGTTTGATAACAAATTCCAAGATTTCTGTCAACAAGACTTTTTATAGTGTTCCCGTAACAAACTAAAAGTGCGTTATCCAACCCTTTTTCAAGAGCTTTTTCAATTGGTTCTCGATATTCTATAGGTCTGGTTCGTTTTTCAATTTTATCAGCTAAGAATATAATTTTTTCAAAGTCTGACATTTCTGTTTTTCCCAAAGTATGCCATCTAATAGCAGAAAGGATTTCATCATCACAAACATTAAATTCTTCCTTCGCAATTATTGCTCCTGCCGGCGCATGATAAGTTTTAGGATTTAAAAGTTCTCCCTCACATAAATCCGAACAGTTACAAATAAGACTTTTTAAATCATTGTTTGGAATACATTTTGCACAATCATGTATAAGTCCGCAAAAATAAGCCTTATCTGTATTTAAACCAAAACGTTCTGCCAATTCTCTTGCACAATCAGCTGTTCCCAGAGAATGTTCATAACGTTCCTCGTTAAGATTTTCTTTTAACCAATTTTTATAATTTGTATAATCCATTTTCTTTTATATATCCTTCTGCTTTAGTCTTTCTAATCTTTCCATTCCGAATTTCTGTTGAAGAAATATCTACATAATCCATATCTGTAAGTTCATAATCCCAACCTTTTATGTGTTCAACCGTCGTGCCTTTTCTTGGAAAGACTATGAAATGCACAAGTTCCTTGAGTTCATCTGCCTTATACCAACTGTCAATTTTTGCAAAAGCATCCGTTCCTATTATAAAATTTAAACGACCTTTTATTTTGTATTGTTCAATAATTTGTTGAACTGTTATAAAGGAATAGGATTTACTCTCATTTTTATATTCGATATCAGAAATTTCAAACTTTGGATTATCTTGAATCGCAAGTTTTACCATGCTGTAACGATGTTTTGCAAGTTCAGGATTAACATTTTTGTGTGGTGGAATATATGCAGGTATAAAAATTATTTTGTCAAAATTGTATTTTTCTAAAGCATATTCAGCCATTTTTAAATGACCATCATGAATCGGATTAAATGTTCCTGAAAATATACAAATAGCCAATGTTAAATACCTCTCCAAAAAATATTTTACCATAAATAAAAAACCTTATTAAAACTTAATAAGGCAGAAAATAAAGAAATTAGGGGAATTAAATAGTTAAGTAAGTTAAGTAAGATAGGTTGTGTAAAAAATCTTTTTTGAGAGTACAATACTCTCTTAAATTTATATCAGGATCTCGTTCGAGAAATAAATGTTACACGCGACTTCATATCCATTGCAAAAAGTCGCATTTCATCAACTAAAATATATGATTTATCCTCGGCGGGATTCTCGTTGATGTAAAATTCTTTTGAAATTTGCGTAGCCATAGCATTGATGTTGTAACTTTCTAATAAAGCCATCTTATACCTCTCTTATTTAACTTTTTATGTAAGGCAAACTCAACTAAACCTTTGTCTTAATGCAAGGTCTATTTGTTTCTTTTTTGTTTTTAGCTCTCTCTAATATTTGTCTTACTCTTATATAAAGTCTATAAAAATTTTGAAATTTCAAAAAAGGTTTGTTCTGTAACAAAACTTTACATTTTGAGTATTTGGGGAAAATCCAAATTTGACAAAATCTGGGACTTTCCCAAATGCTATTAGAGGGTGTGAACAATAGGTTTTATGCGGGATAGCATACAAGCTATTATAAAATCGTTCTCCGGAATTTGCGCAAAAAGTTTTAATTTCTCAGGCAAATTCTTTTTATTACAGTACAGTTGTATTCATTGACAGTCAAGTATGTCTATCATAAGATTAAGGTACGTTAGTCGAAATTTCTGCCGGATTTGACGGCTAGCGGGTTGACGTACCCACTGCAAAGTGCTTAGTCAAAAGAGTGTAAAACTTAGACTGTTTGGTAAGTTTACCAACAATATAAGTTTTAACTCTAAAGATAGTGAAAGGTAAAGGAGAAAATTATGCCTACAATTAACCAGCTTGTACGTTCAGAACGTAAAAAGCTTACAGACAA
>CAZHEI010000064.1:0-8925 GCA_964531425.1 uncultured Vampirovibrio sp.
AAGGAGAAGCGATTGCATGGCATGTTCGTCAAATTTTGAAAGTGCCTGATGAAAAAATTTGTAGAATTGTGTTTAATGAAATCACTCCAAAAGCGGTTAAACATTCTGTAGAAAATCCTCGAGCTATTGATATGGATATGGTTCAGGCTCAACAAACAAGACAAATCCTTGATAAATTAGTAGGTTTCAAACTTAGTCCTGTGCTATGGAAACAGATAGGGAACAGAAATCTTTCAGCAGGTAGAGTTCAGTCAGTTGCTCTACGAATGATTTGTGAAAGAGAAGAAGAAATTGAAGCTTTTGTTCCTAAAGAATATTGGTCAATTCACGCTCTGATGGATAAAGACGGGAAAAACTTTGAAGCAGAAGTCACAAAACTTAAAGGTAAAAAGTTTGATATTAACAATGAAGATGAAGCAAATGCAATTAAAGAATTTTTGTTAAATCCTTCAACAGAATTCAAAGTTGGTAAAGTTAATAAAAAAGAAACAAAACGTAAGCCAACAGCACCATTTATTACTTCAACTCTTCAACGAGCAGCTAGTACAAAGTTAGGTTTTGGAGTTTCCAAAACAATGCAAGTTGCTCAAAAACTTTATGAAGGGATGGAAATTGATGGTACTCCGGTTGGTTTGATTACATATATGAGAACAGACTCCGTTCGAGTTTCAGATGATGCACAAGAAATGGCTAAAGATTTTATTCTTAATAATTATGGAAAAGAATACTATCCGTCTACAGCTAATACTTATGTAAAAGGAAAACAAAACGTTCAGGATGCGCATGAAGCGATTAGACCTTCTTATCCTGATAAAACGCCGGAAAGTATAAAAAAATACTTGGATTCGGATCAATATAAGTTATATAAGCTTATTTGGGATAAATTTATGTCTTCTCAAATGGCTCCTGCAAATATTGCAAACAAAACTGTTGAAATTGAAGCCGGAGATTATACGTTAAGAGCCGGTACCAGTAAAATTCTTTTTGACGGGTTCTTAAAACTTTATAATGATGCAGAAGAAGATGAAAAGGATGCTGATGCAAAGATTCCTGATTTGGAAGTAGGAGACAAAGTTACTTGCAAAGAAGTTACTCCGAAACAACACTTTACACAACCTCCTCCAAGATATAATGAAGCTTCTTTGGTTAAGGCTCTTGAAGAACACGGAATTGGGCGTCCGTCAACTTATGCTACAATTATTACGGTTATTCAAACTCGTAAGTATGTAGAGAAAAAGGACAAGGCTCTTGTTCCGACTTTGTTGGGAAGAACTGTATGCAAACAATTGGTAACGCAGTTTGCAAATATTATGGATTACAAGTTTACTGCCGGCATGGAAGAAAAACTCGACTTAATTGCAGAGCAAAAACTCGTTTGGAATGTTGTTTTGCAAGAGTTTTATACTCCATTTATGGAAGTTGTTAATTCTGTAATGAAAACAGCAGAAAGAGTTGTTATTGAAAGTGATAAAATTTGCCCAAATTGTGGAAGAAAGATGCTTGTGAGAACGAGTCGTTTTGGTAATCAGTTTTTGGGTTGTTCAGGTTATCCTGAGTGTAAAACTACAATATCCATAAATTATGCTTCTGAATTAGATTCTGAAAATGATTCAACAACCACGGAAACACAAACCGTTGAAGAAAAATGTGATAAATGTGGTGGTTCAATGGTTATGAAAACCGGACCTTACGGAAAGTATCTGGAGTGTACTGAATGTAAGAATCGTAAAAAATATGTACGTTCAACCGGCGTAAAATGTCCAAAATGTGGAGAAGGTGAAATCATTGAAAAGAAATCTAAAGCCGGTAAAATCTTTTTTGGATGCAATCGTTATCCTGACTGTACGTATGCTCTATGGGATGAACCAACCGGTAATAAATGTCCGGAATGTGGAGAACTTTTATTGAAAAAAGTGACTAAAAATGGTACTTTTGAAGTATGTTCAAGTAGAACTTGCAGTTATAGAAAACAAATGGAATCAAAAGACGAAACTACGCTTAATAATTCTTCAGAGCAGGAAATCTAATTTTCTTAAAATATATAGGAAATACGATTTTAGCAATTCATAGTTATAAGAAATTTTTAGTAGTATAATGGTTTCAAAAGTTGGAATTGGGAGAAAATAAATGACAAAAAATATTGATTGGTCTACTCTTGGCTTTGGTTATATCAAAACAGATTATCGTTTTGTATCAAATTATAAAGATGGAAAATGGGATGAAGGTAGTTTAACAGAAGATGAAACAATTGCTCTTAATGAAAGTGCAGGAGTTTTGCAATATGCTCAAACATGTTTTGAAGGAATGAAAGCTTATAGAACGGTAGATAATAAAGTTGTTTGTTTTCGTCCAGACTTGAATGCAAAAAGAATGGCTGATACAGCGAAAAGGCTTGTAATGCCGGTATTTCCGGAAGAAAAATTCGTTGAAGCAGTCTTAAAAACCGTTAAAGCAAATATTGATTGGGTTCCGCCTTATGGTTCCGGAGCAACATTGTATTTAAGACCTTATATGTTTGGTTCAGGTATTGTTATTGGAGTAAAACCGGCAACAGAGTTTCAATTTAGAATTTTTGCAACACCGGTAGGACCTTACTTTAAGGGTGGAGCGAGTGCTATTAAATTACGAGTTCCTGATTATGATAGAGCCGCTCCAAAAGGAACAGGGCATGTTAAGGCAGGTTTAAATTATGCAATGAGTTTGTATCCTATTCAAGAAGCTCATGAACAAGGTTATGCTGAAAATATGTATTTAGACTCTGCAACAAGAACAAATGTAGAAGAAACGGGTGGGGCTAATATTATTTTTGTAACAAAAGATAATAAAGTAGTAACTCCAAAATCTCATTCGATTTTACCGTCTATTACTCGTAGATCTTTGATGTATGTTGCAGAACATTATCTTGGATTGAAAGTAGAAGAAAGAGTTGTTCCGTACGAAGAAATTAAAGAGTTTAAAGAATGCGCTTTGTGTGGTACTGCTGCAGTACTTTCTCCTGTTGGTAGAATAGATAATAAAGATGAGTCTATATTCTTTGAATCAGGAGAAAATGGTATGGGAGAAATAACTAAAAAGCTTTATGATACTCTTCTTGGAATCCAAATGGGAAGAATTGAAGCTCCAGAAGGTTGGCTAAGAGTTGTTGAATAAACAAGTTCTTCTTATTTCTTTGTAGTATCAGCTTTCATAAAGAATGCAAGTGGAATGAGTACGAACGCTAGCATTGCAACGATTGCAAATGTATCAACATAAGCAAACAATGTTGATTGAACTATCATTTGTTTGTAAGCGTATGCATTGGCTTTTTGTGTTGCAAAAGTACTTGAAGCGTTACTCATAAAAGTATGTGTCCAACCAGCCATTTTATTTTGAAAAATAAGACTATAATTAGATAAATTATCAACTAAATAGTTTTGGTGCATTTGCGAATGCCTTGCAACAAGAGTTGATGACATTGATACAACGATTGCAACTCCTATTGTTTTACAAAAATTATGTAAGCTTGCACCATTTGCAAGTTCTTCTTTTGGTAATGTTCCTAATGCAAGCGCAGAAATTGGAATAAAAGTTAGAATTACTCCAACTCCTAAAAGGAAATTTGGAATAGAAACGAAGAAAAATGATACTGCCAAATTAACATTTGTGTACATAAACGTTGCCAATCCTAAGAAGAAGAAGCCTATTGCAATTAATAATCTGCTGTCATAAATTCTCATTAAATGTGGAATTGCTAACAACATTAGCATACATGAGATTATTCTCGGAGCCATACTTAATCCGCTTAGCAATGCAGTATATCCCAACACATTTTGTATAAACTGTGGCGCCAAATACATTGTGGTAAAGACAACCATACTTACTGCTGTTGAAATAACTGTTCCAATAAAGAAATTTCTATCTTTAAACAACCGAACTTTCATGAATGAATTTTTGTTTTCGATTTCCCAAACAATTAAGAATGATAGACAAACTAGCGAAAATCCTGCAAGCCAACAAATCCAACCACAATCAAACCAATTGTATTGTTGACCCTTGTCGAGAACTATTTGCATTGATAATAACCACAGAATTAGTGCTGTCATTCCAACAAAATCAATATGATGTTTCCCTTCTGCGGGTTTAGTTTCTGCGATATTTTTACAAACCAGTATAAAAGAAATTATTCCGACAGGAATATTAACCGAATATATGTAATGCCAATTAAAATTATCGACAAGAAATCCACCGAAAGACGGTCCTAAAATAGCGCAAACCATTACTGCAAAACCAAATAAAGACATCGCAACACCTTTTTTCTCAGGTGGAAATGCTGATAGCAAAACAGTTTGTGAGATTGGAGTCATTGGACCTCCGCCAACTCCTTGTATAAATCTTCCCAAAACCATAAGCTCTAAAGAAGGTGCAACAGTACAGATTAAAGCCCCAAGAGTAAAAATTCCAATACATATTTTCATGAATTGTTTTCTGCCAAATAATCGTTCCAACCAGCCTGAAAGCATAATTAAGCAAGCATTTGCAACCATATAAGAAGTTACAATCCATTTTGCTTCATCTGCTGTTGCTGCGAAATATCCTGAAATATGTGGAATTGCGACGTTTGTAGCTGTTGTTGCCAATGCTGAAAACGAGGTTGGCATCAAAATTGATAACGCAATTAACCATATTGGAACTTTTTTGTCCGTCATAATCTTATTTGACCTTTACAGTTGGAACAACACTCATTCCCGGAATTACATTTAAACCTGTAATATCATCCGTAAAAACGATTTTAACAGGAATTCTTTGTACAATTTTTACATAACTTCCAACAGCATTCTCAGGAGGGAAAAGACTTGCTTTTGCTCCGGAAGCCATTTGTAAACTGTCAACTTTTCCATTGAAATTTTTGTGTCCAAATGCATCAATTTTAATTTTAACCGGTTGTCCTTTTTTCATATTTGCAACTTGAGTTTCTTTAAAATTAGCTACAACCCAAACATCATCTTGTGCAATTGCAAAAAGAGGTTGAGCAACTTGAACATAATTTCCTTGCTCTACAGTTCTGTGTGTAATTTTCCCATCTTGAGTTGCATATATTTGGGTATAAGTTAAGTTCAGTTCGTTTTCTTCAACTTCTGCTTCAAGTTTTTTGATAGTTGCATTAAGCTCATCATATCTTGCTTTTGCAGATTTGTTTTCTGCTTGAGCAGTGGTTAATTTTGTTTTTGCAGAATCATAGTCTTGAGTAGAAGCAATTCCTTTTGAATACATTTGAAAATATCTTGTATAATCACTTTGAGCAAAATCTAATTGTGAAAAGCTTTTTTCTACTTGATTATCTGCATTAATTAATGCGGCACGAGCTTCTTCAAGCTTTGCTTTTGATTGTTTTAATTTTGTTTCATAATCTTTAGAATCAATTTCTAATAACAAATCACCTTTTTTAACCTCTTGATTATCCTTTATCAAAAGTTTTTCAACAGGTCCAGATACTCTTGGTGCAACCGTAACTATATGTCCTTCTACAAATGCATCATCAGTAGATTTATAAAAAATTGAATTTATTGAAACAATGAGACCGAATGTTAAAAGCACAAAAGCTGTAATTACAGGTACAACAACACGTTTCTTTTCATAAAATGGTCTATCATCTGTCATTGTTTCATGTATACTTTGTTCATCTGCCATCTTATTTCCCGCCTAACCTTATAAAATATTTTAGCCGTTGCAAATCTTTAATTTTTATTACTAAAATATTATAGTGTAATTATAACACGATATAATTTAAGGGAACATTTTATGAAAAGATTTTTATTAGCAATTTTTATTTGCTTGTTTATAAATAATTCTGTTTTAGCCTCAGGCAATACATCTGAATACTTAAACCTTGATTGGTGGAAAAGTTTTAATGATGAATATCTAGTAGAAAATCTTTTAAAGGTTTATGAAAATAATTATGACTTAAAAAATGCTGAATTAAAGATAAAAGCAAATGAACAAATTGTTAAAATGCAGTTTGCAAACGAACTTCCTGCTGTTAATTTTTCAGGACAAATTTATCGGGATTTAAGAGCTCCAAGAAAGCAATTTGGGGATATGCAAATTCCTTACTATTCTCAAAACAATTTCTATCTACCAATTACAGCCGGTTATGAAATTGATATTTGGGGTAAGAACAGATTAAAAACAAAAAGTAAAAAACAGCAACTTGAAATCGTAAAACAAGCAGAGCGAGCAACTTATATTTCTTTAACCTCAAATTTTGCAACAGATTATTATAATTTAATAAAAACAGATAAATTTCTTGAGATTCAAAAAGAATTAATCCAAACTCAAAAAGAAATTCTTGATATGACGGAAGAAAAGTTTAAAATTGGTTTAGTTCCTGTAACAGAAGTTTTATATCAAGAAAAAATTTTGAATTCTTTAAAAGAAGAAGAAAATAATTATTTAAAAACTCAAGAAATTTTGATTAATAATCTAAAAGTTTATTTGGCTGATTCAAATAGTGACTTAAAAAGAGCTGATTTTGATAATATTATTTTGCAAGATTCTGTTCCGGAATCAATTGATTCAAAGATTGTTGAAAACAGACCTGATTATTTGCAAGAAGAATCTAATTTAAAAAGAATAGGTTTTGATGTAAGAGTTGCAAAAAAAGAATTCTTACCGAGTTTTACAATTTTTGGGCAAATTGGTTTGAATTCTTATACTCTATCAAGTTTGTGCAGTTCTCCTTCTCAATTCTTTGCAGCAGGAATTTTGCCTAATATGGATTTATTTTCCGGTGGAAGAAAAATGGCAATGCTAAAAATGCAAAAATTTAGATACGAAGAAGCCTTGAATAATTACCAAAAAACCTATTTGACAGCTATTGGTGAAATAAATTCAAGCTTGGTAGATTATAAAATGTCTAAAAACAACTATAATGAAAGCCTTGAAAAGATTTCAACAGAAGGTAAAATTTTTGGTTTAGTAAAAGATAAAAGAGATATTGGAAGTTCAAACGAATTAGAGGTTTTGTTTGCAAAAGAAATTTATTTAAATACACAAAAAGAACTCGTTTCCAATAAAATTAATTCCGTGATTTCGACAATTGGCTTGTATAAAGCTGTAGGCGGAGCAGATTTGAACAAAATTAATAATGAAAAAATCCTTCCAAATTCTCAATCTCAGACTAATCTTTAAACAATCCTTCTAAAAGCATAATATCGTTTGCATTTTTTGCAACTGTTGCAACAACATTTACTCCGGTTAGTCGTTCAATTTGTTCTAAATTATCCCAGTGCATGAAATTATCAGATTCATAATTGTTGAGAATAATTCCTTCTATTTCAATTCCGTTAGCTTTTGCATAATCAACAGTCAATAATGTGGAATTTATCGTTCCCAATCCTGCATCCGCAACAATAATTATGCTTAAGCCTAATTCCCAGATTAAATCCTTTAGCAGATAAGTTTCGTCTGCGTCAATTTTTATTGGGCAAGTTATTCCGCCCGCACCCTCTATTAAAAGATAATCGTGTTTTTTACTTATTTGTGCAAAATCGTATTTAATTTTATCAATATCTATTTTTTGATTTGCACGTTTAGCTGCTAAGTGAGGAGAAACAGCTTCTTTCCACCAATAACTTACACATTCATCTGCAACAGACGGAATATCTGCAAATTGTGTAACATAATTTGCATCGCTGTCAACAAGATGTCCTCCAAGCTCTGTAACTCCACTCATTACAGGCTTAAAATATCCGCAATTAAAACCGGAATCTCGCATTTTTTTTACAATAAGCGCTGAAATATAAGTTTTACCAATATCAGTTCCTGTCGCCGTTATAAATATTTTTTTTGTCATTTTATTAACCTACAACTTTAAGCATGTACCTTACACAATCTTTTGAATTATGACTTTGCGCTGCGATTTTGTAACATTCTTCCACAACACGAGAATAGGCATCTTTGTCTTCTAAATAACTTTCTATTTTGAAAATTAAATCAGAAAAATCTTCATAAAAAGGCAGATTTCCTTCAAATAGCGCAATTTCTTCTCTATAATCACTAATTAAAAGTCTTTTGCACGCAACTGTTTGGAAAGTTCTGTAATTGAGCGAAGAAATTCCTTGAGAATTCATATTGAATACTATTTTAGAATTGTTTATTGCTTTTGCCATATCCATTTCGTTGTCAATAAATCCTTGATAACATAAATCAATGATTTCAGGATATTTTGAACGTTTTTTTGCATCTTGATAATGCTTGTCTATCGCAAACCATGCAAATTTTAATTCCGGTAATTTTAAAACAAGTTCTTCAAAAAGACTTAAGCGAAAATCTGTATCAAGTCTACCTGCAAACATAATATCAAATGTTGGTTCAATACCATAATCTTTATAAATATCAAAATTAACAAAATGAGGAAGATAGTTAATATTTTTGAAGTTTTCATAACTTGTTAAAACTTTATCCCAGTAAAAGGTATAATTGTCATCTTCTTCTAAATACGGGAGATATTTTTCCCATTCCGGTCCGGAAGTTTTGCTTCTAATATCATCTGAAAAATAGCAAATGCAAGGTATTTTTAAATTGTTATCAATTTTTATTTTTAGTGGAGAAAAATCATAACCCACAATTTGATGAAAAGCATTTTTGCTGAGGACTTTTTTTAAGTTCTTATCAAAAAGTTCATCAAATACAATAACTTCACACTCGTTTTGTCGGTAACCGTCAATAATACTGCTGGTGGTAAGCCTTCCACCGATACTGATAGGCAATATTGCTAAAATTTTCTTTTTCATAAAACTCACAATTCTTTAATTTTTCAGCAAATTCAAAGAAAAACCTCTCTTTGTTTCTTATTATATCATATAAATTAAACAAAAATTCATGGGCTTGTCAAAAATATATAAATACGATATAATAGAGGTGATAGGATATAACGTCGTTTAATAT
>CAZHEI010000065.1:0-8673 GCA_964531425.1 uncultured Vampirovibrio sp.
TGAAAGCGTAGAAAATAAGGATGTAAGTCCGTAATTTTCAAGCTATTCAGGATCTGACCAATACTTAAGTATCATTCCAAGTTGGTAAGATCCTGAAATACGCCTTATTTATTACCTCAACCACAAATATAATGTTTAATTTTGTCGGCTATTCAGGATGACAATATAATTTATGTTAAATTATTCGGGTCAATAGTGGTATCCTTTATAGAACGGTTTTTAACTTTTTCAAAACCTCTGTTTATTAAGAATTTTTAACTTTAATTAAATTTTGTAACAAAATCAGAAAAAACAGTTTACTTTTTTTATATAGTGTTGCAATAATGATATTGTAAGAAGTATATATCACAAATCTAATAGACAAATACATGGATTGTATGTTTGAGTGAACGTTCTCAATGGATGAGAAAAAGCGTTTACGAGAATGTGTAAAAAATCGTTTTAGGTAAAACAAGAGAAGAAGAGCGTCTATTAGTACAAGGAAAGGTACAAACGTATAAGAGAGTATAGTAATGCCGGAGAGTATTGCCGGTAAATATGGGCTGTCCCAGTATCGAAGAGAAAGGAGATCTAACTATGGCACTCATAATCAACACAAACCTGTCTTCAATGATTGCTCAAAGAAGCTTGAACAATGCGACGAACGCAATGAACACATCTATTGAAAGAATGTCAACAGGTTACAAAATTAACCATTCAAAGGATAACGCTGCAGGTTATTCTATTGCTAGCAAATGGGAAACACAAATCAGTTCACTTGACGTAGCAGCTGATAACGCAGCAACAGGGATGGACTTACTAACAACAGCAGAAGAAACTTATAGTTTGCTAACAGGACACTTACAACGTGTTAGAGATTTGACAGAACAAGCTTCTAACGGAACTTACGGTTCAGGTTCTTTAAAATCAATTCAAGCCGAAGTTACTGCAAGATTGCAAGAAATATGCCGTATTTCTGCAAACTCTGAATTTAACGGTATCAAATTAATGTCTTATGACATTGCAGCAGGTGACGGTGCAGCTGTAAACAGCAAAGTTGGTATCACAAGTGCAGGTATTAATTTACAAGTAGGTTTGTATGCAGATGAAAACTCTACAATTAACCTGAACATTAAATGTTTCTCAAATGCAAGTGTAAGTGGTTTGTTTAATGGTTTGAAATCTACTACTAATGCGACAGGAACAACTTTGAACGATCTGTTAACTAATGCTAACAAAACTGGTTCTACTTACAGCTTAAATGATAAAGGTGGTATAGAAGCATTTTCAGCTGCTTGTTGCGGTTTAGTATTGACTAGTTATGACGAAACTTCTGATACAGGAAGTTATGCATTGAATACAGATTCAAAATGTACAGCAAAAGAAATGTTGGAATTTGTTGACTTAGCAATTGATGATTTATCTCAAAGAGCTACAAAAATCGGTGCTGCTCAAAACCGTGTTGAATCAGCAATGGAAGCACTTGATGTACAATCTCAAAACTTGACATCATCATTATCTACTTTACGTGATACTGACGTTGCTTCTGAATCTTCAACTTATATTCAACAACAAATACTACAACAAGCTTCTGCTTCATTGTTGTCTACGGCTAACCAATTGCCAAGTATTGCGTTGAACTTGATTTAAAGAAAAAACTATGAATAAGGATAATTCACAATTTATTGTGCAGGTTCGTTGATTAGGGATTGATTGTGATATGGGGCGGATTCGCATTAGCGAATCCGCCCCATCCTTTTTTATTATAGAATTTGTGGGAAATTCTCAATTCTTCCTACAAATTCTCTATAAGTTGTTATTTAGTTGCAAGATATTCATTAATAGCTTTAGCAGCCTTTTTCCCTGCACCCATAGCATTGATAGCATTGGAGGCACCAACAGGAGCAACATCACCGCCGGCAAAAATCGTTGGAATAGAAGTCTCTCTGGTTTCTTCATTGACTACAAAATATCCTCGGCGATCGGTTTCAAAATCTATACCATCTTCTTTTGCTGATTTTTGAATAATAGGATTAGGACCGGTGCCTAGAGCTACAATCACTGTATCGACATCTATATCAGTATAACGACCTGTTCCAACAGGGCTTCTTCTTCCTGATTCATCAGGCTCTCCCAATTCCATTAATTCAAAGCGCATACCGTTTACGTAGCCATCTTTTCCCAAAATTTCAGCAGGTGCGTGTAAAAATCTGAAAATTACACCTTCTTCTTTTGCGTGTCGAATTTCTTCTAATCGAGCCGGTAGTTCGTTTTCAGTTCTTCTATAAACTATATAAACAGTTTCAAATCCAACACGAATAGCAGTTCTTGCTGCATCCATTGCAACATTGCCTCCGCCAATAACAGCAACTGATTTGCCAATTTTAAGCGGAGTAGCATTCTCTTCGTCATTCGCACCCATTAGGTTTACACGAGTTAAGAATTCATTTGCAGAAAATACTCCATTCAAGTTTTCTCCTGCAATATTCATCATCTTAGGTAAACCTGCTCCAGAACAAATAAATATTGCATCAAAACCATCTTCTTTTAATTGTTTAAGTGTAATAGACTTTCCTACAATGACATTTTTTTCAAATTTTACACCCATATTTTTTAGATTTTCCAGTTCTCTGTCAAGAACTTTTCTCGGGAGTCTAAATGGAGGAATTCCATATCTCAAAACTCCGCCAAATTTGTGTAATGCTTCAAAAATAGTTACATCGTGTCCGGCTTTTCTCAGGTCTGATGCAGCGGTAATTCCGGCACAACCGGAACCGACAATTGCAACTTTTTTGCCGGTTGGAACAATATCAACAGGTTTTGCAGTTGTATTATCACCAACATATCTTTCAAGTGCGCCAATAGCGACAGCTTCCCCCTTAATTCCTAAGACACAATTTCCTTCACATTGTCTTTCTTGAGGGCATACTCGTCCACATACAGAAGGCAACATACTTGTTTCTCTGATAATTTCTCCGGCTTTTTCCAGATTATCTTCTTTTAAAGCCTTTATAAAGTCAGGAATTTGAATATTTACAGGGCAACCTTTTACGCATCTCGGATTTTTACAAGTCAAACAACGGCTTGCTTCCGCTTTAACTTGTTCTGCCGTTAGATTTTCTTCTACCGGCGCAAAATTATGTCTTCTTATTTCCTTATCTTGTTCAATAGGTCTTTGGCGCATAAAAAACTCTCCCCAAACAAATTGCATACCACAGGTAATATAATAACAAAAATAGTAAAAAAATAAAATAAAAAAGGTCGACACAAAGTCGACCTCTAAAAAGTTGTGTAGAAGTTTTATTAAAAGATTGGAAAATAATACCTTATTAATTTGTTAGTTTTATGCTGCCATACCCATTAGATAGTCCATTGCAATATCCATTACAGCAGGTGCAAGTTCTTCGCCGAATTCTTCGACGATAACTCCATAAATCATTTCAAAGTTTTCCATATAGCCTTCAACTCTATTACGAGTTGCTTCATCTACTTCACCTGTAGCAGGTGCTGTTTCAACAGGAGCCATAAAGAAATTATTGCTTGCCAAGAAATCCATAACTTTTGAAGGATCTACTTGAGTTTCATCATAATTATTTACAGGTGCTTGAGCTGCTCCATTTTGAGGGGCTTCTTCTTCATTTCTGCGAGGTGCGTAACCGCCAACACCATAGCTGTTACCGCCAAAAATTCTTCCAATACCGTCTGTCATTTTCCAATACTCCTTTTTTCGTTTTTCCTTTGTGTCATGTATAACGGCATATTTTTTGAAAACTTTAGGATTTTTATAGATATTGTTACAATTCGTTACATTTGTGGTTCAGGTGAGTTTAAGAAGCAACTCTTCACTTGGTCTGATTAAAATTATAACTAATTGGAAGAATATAGTTTTGATTTAAGTTTTTTTTCAGAATGTTATATTTGTCCTAATTTTTTATACATTTCAAGAACATCTCCCATATCAAAATTAAGATGCAATTCGTCTGTTTTAGTATTATCGATACCAAATGACGATTTCCATAATTCTTTACAAACTTGAAATTTTTCACTCATTGACATAGAATTAAATTTTTTTGATAATTCGATTCGATTATATAATTTAGGTTTCAGATATCCTTTTAACCCTTCTTGTCTGTACATATTACTATATTTGTAAAAGAACGTATTTTTGATATTTTTTAAATCATTCTCAGCTAAATTATTTAAAACAATTTTCCCGCTTCTCAAAAGCTCTACAAAAAAACCTGCTAAATTAACAGCCCATTTGTCAGTTTGATTTGACAAGGTTTTTGCTATATCAATATTCAGTTTCCCTGCTTTTACATAACTTTTCCCTGAATAATCTAAATTCTCTTTATAAATACTTTCATTATCAAGAAGTTTATTTTCTTTTATTTGATTTTCTGCAAGTCCCAAACCATACAAAGCTTCTCTTTTTGATACAACTTCAGGAAAATGTTCACCAGTTGATTCTAAAATTCTTTGGTCAATTTTAAACCCAACTGTTGCACGGTTAAATATTGGGTTTTGAGGTTTATCGGTTAAAATATAAAACCCGTCTGCATCGCTCCCCGGTAATGCCATATCTCTTCCTGCAGAAGAAATACTTGAGTATGCAATAAATAACGGATTGACTTGTCCTTCAGGAGAAAGTTTATTGACTGCTCCTATTATTTCTTCATCAATTTTTTCAGTAACTTTTTTTAGAGAAGGAAAGCCTGTTTTCTTACAAAAAGCTTTAACAAAATATATTTTTTCACAAAAGTTTAAATTTTCTAATTTGTTAATATGGTTTTGAACTTCAGGATTTTTTATAAGAGTTCCTTCCTTCCAAATCTTACTTGGAACAGTTGAAGCCTCTTTCATTATTTGAGCAACTCGTAGTGAATGAAAACTTGGTTGAGATTGCTTTTGTTCAAATTGCGATTGATTGTTTGAAAAGTTTGAATTTTTTATGATACTGACTATCATTAATATAAACCTCCAAATTAGAATATTAGTTTCATACCATTGTATTTACCCTAAAACTCTAAAATTTTAAAATTTGCTATAGTATCGGAACGAATTTACAGAATTTCGCAATCTTTAATATAACGAGGTCTGGATTTAACTTCCTTAAAAACTTGCCCTAAATATTCACCAATAATTCCTAAACAAAAAATCTGTAATCCGCCAAAGAAAACAAGCAGAATAACGATTGTAGCCCAGCCACTTGGAGTATCTTTCAGAACATATTTGTCGTAAATAGCGTTTATTCCGACAATAATACTCAATAAAACAGTTAAAAAGCCAACCGCAGAAATAAGCCTAAGAGGAATTACGCTGTAAGAGGTTATTCCGTTAAGAGCAAGACTTGTTAGTGAAATTAAATTAAATTTTGAAGTACCTAATTTACGTGGTTTTACATCAAAATTAACATAAGCGGTTTTTAGTCCTGTTTCATGGAAAAATCCACGCAAAAAAAGTTCTCTTTCAGAGTATTGTTCTAATAATTCGAGCGCTTTGTAACTTACAAGGCGAAAATCCGAGTGATTTTGAGGAATTTTTACTCCTAATAAATTCATTAATTTGTAAAAACCTGTTGCAGTAGATTTTTTAAACAAAGAATCTGTTTTTCTGTCATTTCTGACTCCGGAAACAATTTGGGCTCCGGCATGAAATTCATCAATAAATTTTTCAATAGTATTTTCGTCTTGTTGCAAATCAGCATCTATTGAAATTGCACAATCACAACCAATATTTTTAACTCCAAGAAGACCTGCAATAAGGGCTTTTTGATTCCCATAATTTCTTACAAAACGGCAAGCTTTGATTCTATTTCCAAATTCTTTGTGTAAATCTTCAATAATTTGCCAAGTATTATCTTTAGACCCATCATCTACCAAATAAATATATGAATCAGTACTGAGTTTATTTTTTTCAATAATCCCCTCTAACACATTAAGAAGAGTGCGAACTGTAGATTCAATAACCAGCTCTTCATTATAGCAGGGAATAATTAGTGCTAATTTGGTTTTACTCATTGTATTCCTCTCAAACATATAATATAATATGACTGTAATAATTACAAGAGAGGATTCGGATTGGTAAAGAGATTTATTTTAAATGCTGATGATTTCGGGCTTTCAAGAGATTTAAACCGAGCAGTCTATGAAGGTTATCAATGCGGACTTTTAAAAAGCGCCAGCCTTACTGCAAACGGAGAAGCTTTTGAAGAGGCTGTTAAATCCATTATTCCTGCTTGTCCTGATTTAGGAGTCGGAATTCATTTAAACGTAATTGAAGGTAAATCACTTTGTACGGACATAGAAGCTTTAACTGATTCTAACGGAAATTTTAATAATTCGTATGTGCAGTTATTACTAAAAGCATATAATCCAAAAGAAAAAGAGTTTTTGCCTCAATTGGAAAGAGAATTTCGTCGGCAAATAGAAACAATTTTGGCAAAAACTCCTGTTAGTCATATTGATTCGCACGTACATGTTCATTCAATCCCTAAAATTTTTGATATGGTTTGTAGACTTGCAAAAGAATATGGAATAAAACAGGTTAGAACCCAGTTTGAGAAGCCATATATTATTCCTGATTTGCAGAAACATTTGACTAAAAAGTATCCGATTAATTTGATAAAAGTTTTACTTCTGAACACTTTTACAATATTCAATGAAGCAACTATTCATAAATATGAATTGAAAACCAATGATTATATTGTTGGTGTGACTTATACTTCAATGATGGATTCGTTGACAGTAGCTTATGGCGTTAAGGCTGTAAAATATGATAATGTAACTGTTGAAGCTCTAATTCACCCTTGCAGATACGAGGATGGAACAATTGATAATCATTTTGACGAATTTATGTTGACTAAAAATAAAAAACTAAAAGACAAAATTGAAAAATTGGGATTTGAGATTACAAATTATGTTGAAAAAGAGTCTTAGTATAGCTTTTGTTATTTTAATGTTTGTAATTTCAGGATTATATTTTGTTCCACATGAAAAGGTTTACAAAATTACTCAAGTGAATTCTCCTGTTTCTTTTGAGTTTGGAAGTAAAAATTTTTATATTAATGATTTAGATACTTTTGACTCATCATTTACCTCTAAAAATCAAAAATTGGCAAAGGAAATCGGAATTTCTGAACAAGAAGCATTTATTCTTGGAAATCTTGGTAAATACTGGACTTCAAACTTAATGAATGGTCGCAAAGTTTTAGTTAAAGACAACGACTTAATATATTTCAAATATAGTTATCGTTCTAAGTTTTTATATTCAGGTTTTTGTATAAAAGATTCAAAGCCTTATTATAAGGAAGCTTTTGATAAGAAGATTTCAAAAATTAGACGTGCAAAATATAAAGTAATGGATTTGGAAACTGAAAATATTTATGAAATTGAAGATGAAAACGTTCGTTCATTAAATAATTTTATTCTGATTCGTAAATCGCATATTCAAAAACCTGTGAAAAATAATATTCAAAAAATGGTTTATGAATCAGGTAATGTAAAAATTTATTTTGCAGATTCAACAACAAAACTGAAACCGGATAGAAATTGTTCCTCATCAATTTGTCAGGAAATTTTGACTAATATTAATAAGGCTCAAAGTACGATTGATATGGCAATTTATGGTTATTCTGCGACTCCAAGAATTGAAGAAGCTTTGGTATCAGCAATTAATCGTGGAGTTGAAATCCGAATGATATATGATTTAGACTCAAAGGGTAGCAATATTTATCCTGATACATCAAAACTTGTATCAATAATTCAAAACAGCAAAAATGATGGAAAATCTATTGATGCAAAAAATATTATGCACAACAAATTCTATATTTTTGATGACAAAGTTTTAATAACAGGTTCTGCAAATCTTTCGCATACGGATATGTCGGGATTTAATTCAAACAGTATTGTTGTTATAAATTCATCAGAAATTGCTAAAATTTATAAAAATGAATTTGAACAAATGTTTAGTGGTAAATTTCATTCAGAAAAAACTGTTCAAAATAAAACCAAAATTTCTCTTTCAGGAACGGAAATGGATATTTATTTTTCTCCACAAGATAAAAGCATAACAAATGCGGTTTTGCCATTGATTCGTAATGCAAAAAAATATATTTATATTCCAACTTTTGTTTTGACAGAAAAACGTGTTACAGAAGAGCTTATAAAAGCAAAACAGCGAGGAGTGGATGTAAAAATAATTATTGATGCTCTGAATGCTTCAATAAAACATTCTAAACACAAAGAACTGAGATTAGGTGGAATACCTGTAAAAACTGAGAATTATGCAGGTAAAATGCATTCAAAATCAATGATTGTAGATGATGAATATACAATTATCGGGTCAATGAACTTTTCTTATAGTGGCGAGAATAAAAATGATGAGAATTTAATTGTAATTAAAGACTCTCAAATTGCTAAATTTTACAAAGATTTTTTCCTTTATCAATGGAATCAGATTGATGACAAATGGCTAAAATTAAATGCCAGAGCGGAAGGCAAAGATTCAATCGGTTCTTGTTCTGATGGACTTGATAATAATTACGATGGTTTGATTGATAATGACGATTTAGCTTGCAAATGAGTTCTTGAATAAAGTCCAATTTCTCCGTAAATTATAACTTTTACAAGTCAAATGGATCGTCTTCTTTATAATAATTCTTTTTCTTTTTTTTCATTTTGTCATTTCTTTTTT
>CAZHEI010000066.1:0-8597 GCA_964531425.1 uncultured Vampirovibrio sp.
GATTAAAACACCACATAAAACACAGCCATATCTGCGTTTAAGCCAATTGTCCAAGCTCGGACAAATTTGGACAGTTCAAGGACTTTTCAAGACAATTCAAATGCGAATTTTGGAACACTTCCGACAGCTACAATTCAAACACACTGCCAACTTTCAGGAATTTCGCATTTCACCCGCCCTCTCGCATTTGTCCTGTCAAAGTACACTAAATGTCAGGTTTTGAGAGAGGTAGAACCCCCTTTGACAGAGTCAATCGGGGTTGGAATCCCAATAAAAAAACTCTCCGAAGAGAGTCTTTTAAATCGCGCTTGGAGGGATTCGAACCCCCGACCTTTTGGTTCGTAGCCAAACGCTCTATCCAACTGGGCTACAAGCGCCTACTTTTTCTACTTTATCATTTCAAGCTTATCGCTTTACTGTTTGTCCTGTAGAAAAAAAGTATAAGCAAAAAGATTTTTTTACATACTCTTTCTACTGTAATCCTACCAGTTTAACAGATTTATCTGCACTGTAAGAAAACATTTACATTCTGACTATACCAGTAACATAAAAACTTTTCAAGTTTTATTTTTAGTAAATTTTTCTTAACGTTATCTTGTTCATAAAATATATTTAAAATAGAATTATTCTATCGCAAATCGTTTTTATGGAGAGAAGATGAAAGATTTTATACCACGAAATCCTTATATGGATTATCGCAATTCCGTTCCGTTTATGGATTTAACAGGTTTTGTTATGCAACAACCTGCTGAAACAGATAATTTACCCGTAAAATCTTTGCAAGAATATTTGCTAAGAAAGCGTTTATCTACTATGATTAATCTTAGACGGTTACAATATAGAAAACGTGTTGAGGATTACAGAAATGGTAGAATATAGTTTTGTAGGGATAGCAAAGAATGCAAAAATTGCATCAAAAAAACTTGCAACTGTTTCTACAGATATCAAGAATAAAGCATTGTTAACGATAGCGGAAGCTTTAGAAAATAATAAATCAATAATTTTTGAAGCCAATAAAAAAGATTTGGAACTGGCAAAGGGAAATATTTCGCAATCTGTTTACAATCGTCTTAAGCTTGATGAGAATAAAATGAGGGATATGATACAGGGGATTGTTGATATTTATGAATTAGAAGATCCTATTGGGAAAACGCTAATGCAAAGATCTCTTGATACAGGTTTAATTTTAACAAAAATATCTTGTCCAATTGGGGTTTTGGGTATAATTTTTGAAGCACGCCCTGATGTTATATCTCAGATTTCAGCTCTTTCTATAAAATCATCAAATGCTGTTATACTTAAAGGCGGAAAAGAATCTGTAAATACCAATATGGCAATAATGAATATTATACAAACTGCATTAGATAAAATTGAAGGATTCCCAAAACACGCTATTACGCAAGTTTTTACTCGTGACGATGTTGCAGAAATGCTTAAGCAAGATAAATATATTGATTTAATTATCCCAAGAGGTGGTAATAGTCTGGTTCAGTTTGTCAAAGAAAATACAAAAATTCCTGTATTAGGACATGCTGATGGTATTTGTCATATATTTGTAGATGAATCAGCTGATGTTGAAAAAGCTAAAAAAATTATTATTGATGCAAAAACTCAATATCCAAGTGCTTGTAACTCAGTTGAAACTCTTTTGATACATAAGGATTTTGGCAATAAAGAAGAGTTGCTTCAAATCCTGAAAGATGCGGGTATAGAATTAATATTTAACCCTGAAAGTTGGCATGTTGAATATTCGGATAAAATACTTGCTGTAAAAGAAGTAAATTCTTTAGAAGAAGCAATTGAACATATTAATACTTTTTCATCAGGACATACTGAATCTATTGTTACAGAAAATCGTGAAAATGCTCAGATATTTTTATCAGCAATTGATTCAGCAGGAGTTTATCACAATGCTTCAACAAGATTTGCAGACGGATTTAGATATGGTTTTGGGGCGGAAGTCGGAATCTCAACCAATAAAACTCATGCAAGGGGTCCGGTTGGTTTAGATGGATTGACTATTTACAAATACACACTTCAAGGCAATGGCGACATAGTAGCTGATTATGTTGAAGGTAAAAAACAATTTAACCATAAGGATTTATTATGAAAATAGGTGTTGTAGGTTTAGGACTAATTGGAGGCTCTATTTTTAAGTCCTTGCAGAATTCCGGTAAATATGACCTTGTTGGGGTATCATCGTCTGTAAAAGAAGATAATATTTCGAGTGATTATAATACATTAAAAAATTGTAATCTTGTTTTTGTTTGTACTCCAATGAGTGTTACACTTGAAATCCTTGATGAATTAGAAACGATTTTGCCTGTAAACACTATAGTTACAGATGTTTGTAGTCTAAAAGGTTTTGTTTCAAAAAAGAAATATTCGTACAAATTTATTCCGTCACATCCGATGGCAGGAACAGAAAATAGTGGATGGGAAAATTCTTTTGCAGACCTATTTAAAGACGCAAAATGGGTTATAACTCCAATTGATGGCAAAATTCTTGATGAACAAGATGTTTTGGAATCTGTAATTGAATCAATGGGTGCGAAAATTGTTATTACAACTCCGGAAGAACACGATAAAGCCGTTGCGTTAGTTTCTCATTTTCCGATGGTCGTTGCTCAAGCATTATGTGAAAATATTAGAGATAATAAATTAGCACAAGAACTCGCATCGAGTGGGTTTCGAGATACTACCAGACTAGCACTTTCAAATACACAAATGGCAACTGATATGATAGATTTGAATTTCGAAAATATAAAATCAAGTTTTAAAAATTTTCAAACTTGTTTTGAGGATTTGCTTGAAGATAACTATCAGGAAAAGGCAAGAAAAATTAAAGATTTTCGCAAAAATCTATATTAATCACTTGTTATTATCTCATTAAGCAAATTTTATTTTTACGAGTTTTTAACAAGATATGATTTACTCTAAGAAATTAAAAAGTTATCTTCCGGTGAAAGTCGAATCTAAATTCTATAACCTTGAATCATTTGGCAACTTTACAAAATATACGATAAAAGACAATAAAATTGCAGTAGGGACAGTTGACGTGCTTGATACCGATAAAGGTATAAAAGTTGAATTTATCAAAAATAACTATCCTGAACTATATTCCGGATTTGGTAAAATCGCAGATCAACTTGAAGTAGAACACTGCTTGAAACGTGGACTTGAAAATTTTGAAATTGTATCAGATGCAGCATTAAACTCACATGCTTTACATTATCTAAGAGGTAAGCGATTCAAGTCAAAAGTCGTTGAAAATGAAGTTCGAGAAGTTATCGCAAATACTCCAAAAGGGGAAAAGTTTAACACATTGTTTTTGGGTAACGTTAGCATGTACATGCCACAAAACCTCATCAAAAAATATGTAGAACTTATTAAGAAAAATCCGCTTATTCTAAAGTAAAGCTATTTAAGTATGAACAGCACTATGCTAATTTAGTCTAATAATTCAGCAAGTAATGTTGCGTTTTCTTCTGCTTTAGGATTATTTGAAATTCTATTACGTTTAATATATACACGCAAAGCTTCTCTAATCAGTTCACTTCTTGTTCTTTGTTCTGAATTTGCAATAATATCTACCTTGCTTAAGAAATCATTTGACATTGAAATTAAAACTCTAGCCATATATCCCTCCGTTTATCAACTAACCTATTATATCATATAAATAATTTATTGCAATAGTATATCGGTTTTATATTTTGCAAAAATTGATAAAACTCACTATGCACAAGCAATTTAACTAAATGCGGAAGCTGACATTCAGAAAAAGAAGGTTTCTTGCTATTTATGCATTAATATTATATAATTAACCCTGAGGATGGAATTTGTATGGAAAATATTGAAGAGAATATAGCAGAATTGCAAAAATACTTAAAAAAGTTAAAAAATATAATTGAGAAGGAAGCATCTTTTTCTTTTGGTGATACAAGAATTATAAACAAAAAGAAAATTGATGATGTTTTATGTTGTATTGAAGCTAGTTTGCCTAGTATGTATAAAGCCTACTTAAAAAAAGGTGGGGTACGTAAATTAAGTAGTAATAGTTGTTATTTGCAATTGATAGGCGCAATTAAAAATAAATTTTTCTTCAGCACAAATGTTTATAAGGTAAAAGTGGCAAGTTCTATTGGATGCATAAATACTTTAATGAAAACATTTGCTTCAGATATAAGATTTGTTTATAGTAATGAATCAGGAATGTTTTAATTGACTTATTAGATGTTTTTATTGTACAATTCTGGTAACTATCATAATAAATTTACGGAGTAAAAAGATGAATTCACAACTAGATGTAGTATATGGAATAATAGCTGAGCTGGATGAAGCTTTAGATAATGGCTTACCTTTGATAACAGGTTTGACTATTGTCAGAAAAAATGTTGTGGGAGATTTATTAGATAAACTTTATGCTTCTCTTCCTGATGAACTTAAAGAAGCGAAAGCATTGTTGCGTAGAAAAGATGAACTTCAATATGAAGCACAACAAAGAGCTGAGAAGCTTATAGCTGATGCTCAAGCTGAGGCAAACAGATTACTTAGTGAATCTGATTTGTTGAGAGCGGTTCAAAGAGAAGCTGAAAAAATCAAAGAACAAGTTATTGCAGAATGTGATGAAATCAAACGTAAATCTTATGAAGATGCAGAAGTTTTGAGAAATCAAGCTATTGATGAAGCTCTAAGAACAAAAGATGGAGCTTCTGTTTATGCAGAACAAGTTTTAACAAGTCTTGAACAAAATCTAAATCAATTGCAAGAAATTGTTAAAAATGGTCAATTGCAGCTAGAAAAACGTCGTTCAGAATCAGATGGACAGGTAGCAGGTAACTATACAAACCAAAGACCTGAATTCGCTCAAGATTTTAGAATGAATTAAGAAGGTTATGTTTTAAAAAGAGTGCGAAAATCAATTTTGATTTTCGCACTCTTTTTTTATAAATCTATTTTAACCTCTTTTGACAACTCTGGAAATTTGTTCTCCATAACTGTTCATACTTCCGTTTGTTTCTTCAATTATATAAGAAACTTCACTATCAGTTGATTTTTCTTTTTCTGCGACTTCAATTGCTTTATCAAGGTCTTTGAATTCTCCAACTAATTCAGGATCATAATAAGAAGGTTTGTCAATATAAACTTGGTACATTCTTTCTCCTTTCGTATTCCGGCATGATTATTGTATCAACAAAATTTCTGATGTGGTACTAAAATACAATAGCACCTTGTTCTTCAATCTTTAGGGTTCTAATATCAGATTTAATATTTTGTCCTTCCCAAATATCTTTTACAGTTGATTTTATTCTGTCCAAATCATATTTATGTGAAACAATCAACATAGATGGACCGGCTCCGGAAAGAACACAACCAAGAACTCCATCTTCATGTTTGAATGCTTCCATAATTTCATGCATGCCAGGAACAAGTTTTTCTCTATAAGGTTGGTGTAGTCTATCTTTCATTGCTATACGCATTAGCTTAGAATCTTTCGTATTGATTGCTTGAATAAGCATTGCTAAGTGTTTTGCATTAAAAATAGCATCTTGCATTGGAACTTCTTTTGGCAAAATTGAACGTGCAATTTCTGTAGAAAGTTGGAAATCAGGAATACAAACAGTGATATCCCATTCCTCCGGCCAATTTAATTTACAGTAAGAAAGCGTTCCGTCATCTTCTTGTGTTGCAAGCACAACTCCACCTAAAATTGCAGGTGCGACATTATCAGGATGTCCTTCTACTTCCGTAGCAATTGCAAGTAATGCTGTTTCATCAGCAGGATTTCCTAAAAGTTTATTTGCAGCAAGCAATCCACCGACTACAATAGAAGATGAACTTCCCAATCCTCTTGTGATAGGAATTCCTGTTTGAATATTGATTTTTAATTCAGAAGGTTCTTGTCCAATTGAATTATAAAGCATTTCAACAGCCTTATAAATAAGATTATTTTCATCTTTAGGAATATTATCAAAAACCATGTCATCGATGTGTTCATCTTCTGACATTACATTAATTTCAATACCTGTCCCAGGTAGCACCGTTTCTTCAATAGTAATTGTATTATAAATAGGTAGTGCCATTCCAAGACAATCAAATCCGGGGCCAATATTCGCCGAGCTGGCGGGTACTTTTACGCTAACTTTCATTCCAATGTCTCCTAATGAGTATATGGGAGATTATACAATAAAGACAAGAAAAATAACATTAAAATTGTTACGTTTTGTAAACAAACTCCTTCTTTTTAGGCAATTTTCAAAAGCTCACAGACTTAATAAAAATGTGTAGTATCTAGGAGTGTTTCTTATGACTTATTCTTATTCTTATTCAGCCCCACTAACTTATGGACCACAACAAAATGGTGTTTATTATGATGGTATGACTTATCAAAAACCATCAGCAGCTCCGTTTGCAATCGGAGGAGCTGTTATTGGTAGCGGAGTTGGTGCTTTTATTGGAAGTAAAAAGAAATCTGATATTTCGAAAAATGGAGAAGTAACAGATACTTTTGCAAAATCTGTTTACGAAAAATATGTAGACAAAGTTGCTGATGCAGGAAAAGAATCTTACAATGGAGGAAAAGATATTCTCAAAAAAATTGATAATGTAAAAACTCCGGAAGAATTAAAAACGCTTTTTGATGCAAATAAAGAAGCTGCCGTTGACATGTGCACAGAACTTAAACAAACTCCAGATGAGTTTTTAAATAACGTTTCAAAAGACAATTTGAAAGCAAATAAAAAAACAATTAAAGAAAAACTTACAGCAGGGAATAACACTCGTTATCAAAACATGAAGAACCAAATTCAAGCTTGTTGGGATAAAGACAAGAAGAAATTTGTTAAAAATGAAAATGTTAACGAAGAACTTTTAAAAATATTGAAAAAATCAACAAGTGGAGCAAAAAATATATTAAAAGGTGCTGCTATTGGTGGTGCGATAGCAGGAGTTGCCGGTTTTATTCTAGGAAAATTGTTTATTAAATAAAATCTGTTGTATAATTGTTTTATGAATTATCCACAACTTGAACGTTTAATAGAAATTGTTGCAACACTTAGAAGTGAAAACGGTTGTCAATGGGACAGAGAACAAACTCATAAGTCATTGCGTCCTAATATGCTGGAAGAAGCTTATGAAGCAGTTGATGCCATTGATGACGGTGATGTTGCGAATTTAAGAGAAGAACTTGGAGATGTTTTGCTTCAAGTTGTTTTGCATTCACAAATTGCTAAAGATAATGGTGAATTTGACATTGAAGGTGTTGCCAAAGAACTGTCTGATAAACTTATTCATAGACATCCTCATGTTTTTGGTAATACAGAAGTTCATTCAACTGACGAGATTCTTGCAAATTGGGATAAATTAAAAAAAGAAGAAAAAACTTATAGAAAGTCTGTATTAGATGGGATTTCCAAATCTCAATCGGCACTGATGGCAGCGCAGAAAATAAGTAAAAAAGTTATAAAAGTCGGTTTTGAATGGGATTGTGTAGAAAGCCTTAAAGAATGTATTGCATCTGAATACAGAGAATTTGAAGAAGCTGTACAATTGGGTGATAAGGACAAAATGGAAGATGAAATGGGCGATATATTTTTCGCTACGGTTAATCTTGCGAGATGGTATAAAATTGATGCAGAGCAATCTTTATTGAGAGCAAACAAAAAATTTACAAAACGATTTAAAAAAATGGAAGAGATTGCAGAAAAACCTCTTGAAGAATATTCTTATGAAGAATTTAATAATCTTTGGAAAGAAGCAAAAAAATTAACGGACTAAGTTTTATAATTAGAGATTTTTGCTTAATATTCCAACTTTACTTTACTTTTCCACCTGTTCTTGGTAGAATTTTAGAGCAAACACGACTATCAATAGGGAGATGAAAAATTGAAAACTAGATTAAAATCAAACAATTGTGGAGAGTTAAATCTTTCAAATGTTAATCAAGAAGTAACTTTGTCCGGCTGGGTATCAACAGTTCGTGACCTTGGCGGAATTTTATTTATAGAATTACGTGATAGAAGCGGATTTTTCCAAATCGTTGCGAACCCTCAAGTAAACCCTGATGTTCACAAAGTTTTAGAAAAAGTTAGAAGTGAATACGTTATCACTGCAAAAGGTAAGGTAACAAGACGTCCGGAAGAAACATATAACGAAAAATATCCGACAGGACAAGTTGAAATGTATCCTGAATCAGTGGAAATATTATCTGAATCAAAAGTTCTTCCATTTGTATTGGGTGATGAAAATGTTTCAGAAGATATTCGTTTAAAATATCGTTACCTTGATATCAGAAACGAAAAAATGCTTCATAACTTAACAACAAGACACAATATTGTTCAAGCTGTTCGTAATTATTTGAATGGACAAGATTTCTTGGAAGTAGAAACACCGATCCTTATCAAGACAACTCCGGAAGGTGCTCGTGATTATTTAGTTCCATCACGTGTTCAAGAAGGTAAATTCTTTGCACTTCCTCAATCACCACAAATTTTTAAACAATTGTTGATGGTTGGCGGTATTGAAAGATATTACCAAATCGCAAAATGTTTCCGTGATGAAGACTTAAGAGCAGACAGACAACCTGAATTTACACAAAT
>CAZHEI010000067.1:0-8594 GCA_964531425.1 uncultured Vampirovibrio sp.
CGTTATATCCTATCACCTTTATTATATCGTATTTATATATTTTTTGCAAGCCCAAATCACACTTAATTAATACACCATTATAATTTTCTTGAATGCTAATATACTTCTGTGCTAACATAATCTTATGAGTAAATTAATTCCACTACACATTCACACGGAGTATTCTTTACTAGACGGAATGATTCGGGTCGGAGACCTTGTCAAGTATGCTAAAGAAAATGAACTTGGGGCAATTGCAATTACTGACCACGGTGTAATGTATTCTGCCGTAGAATTCTACGAATTAGCAAAACATAATGATATTAATCCGCTAATAGGTTGTGAATTTTATGTTCACAACGAAGATATTCATACAAAAGATGCGTCTAATAATCCACTTTGGCACTTAATTTTGCTAGCTAAGAATAATCAAGGTTACAAAAACTTGATTAAACTTGTGTCAACTGCTTGGTGTGAAGGTTTTTATTATAAACCGAGAATTAATTTTGAACTTTTGCAACAATACCATGAAGGATTGATTTGTACATCTGCTTGTTTAGGTGGAGAAATTTTACAAGAACTTTTAGCCGGTGAAAAAAATAAGGCTATTGAAGCAGCTAAGCGTTATAAAGACTTATTTGGAGATGATTACTATATAGAATTGCAAGATCACAATTTGGACGACCAAAAACGTACAAATCCTGATTTGATAAAAATTGCCAAAGAACTTGGCATAAAAATGGTAATTACAAACGACTCACACTATTTGAGAAAGCAAGATGCTGATGCGCAAGATACATTGCTATGTTTACAAACTAATGCTAACAAAGATGATGAAAAACGATTTAGATTTCCGAATAACGAATTCTATGTAAAAAATAAAGACGAAATGCGACAAGCATTCGCTTGGATGGATGATGAAACATTTGAAGAATGTTGTAAAAACACAGAAGAAATTGCAAATAAGTGTAATGTAGAAATTGAACTTCACAATGCACCACTACCTCATTATGATGTACCGGAAGAATTTATTTATAAATCAGATGATGTTGATGAAAAAATCATAGAACGATTAAAGAAAAAAAATAAAACAGACTCAAAAGAAGAGGTTCTTGAAGAAGCAAAATATATTCAAGGGATTGAGAATTATCTTGAATATATTGTAACAGAAGGACTTAAAAAACGTTATGGAGATCCTATACCTGAGTCAATTGTTGAGCGTGCAAAGTATGAATTGGGCGTAATTAATCACATGGGTTTCCCTGCATATTTTATGATTACGTGGGACTTTATTCACTTTGCTAAAACTCATGACATTCCGGTTGGTCCGGGGAGAGGTTCTGCTGCAGGTTCTGTAGTTGCGTATGCGTTAGAAATTACGGATATTGACCCGATTTATCACAAACTCTTGTTTGAAAGATTTTTGAATCCAGAACGTTTCACAATGCCCGATATTGATATCGACTTTTGTATTGAAAAACGTGGTGACGTAATTGATTATGTTACTCAAAAATATGGTGAAGATAAAGTTTGTCAGATTATTACATTCTCTACTTACGCTCCAAAAGCTGCATTTAAAGGGGTTGGTAGAGTATTACAAGTACCTTTCGCAGAAAGTAACAGAATTACAGGGCTTATTGAACCGGCTCTTGATGTTGCAAGAGCAACAAATCCAAAAGCAGAATGGCTTAGAGATATTATTTCAGCAGAAGGAACTTCTGATTTTAAGCAACTTTATAATGAAGATTACCAAATTACAAATCCGGAAACAGGTAATATAATTAGCTTTAAACGCTGGGTTGACATGGCAGTTGCTATCGAAGGTTTAAAATGCGGAACCGGTACGCACGCAGCCGGTGTTATTATTTCTCACGCTCCATTGGATACAATTTTGCCTGTTCAACCTTCTAAAGATGGTATTGTACAAACAGGTTATCCAAAACACGAAGCAACTGAGGTTTTAGACCTATTAAAAATGGACTTTTTAGGGTTAAGAAACCTTACCATGATTACAAAAACATGCAAAATGGTTAAAAAATATCGTGGAATTGATGTTGATATCAACAATATTCCACTTGATGATAAACCAACTTACGATATGTTGGTAAAAGGTGAAACCATTGGTGTATTCCAACTTGAATCTCAAGGTATGATGAACCTTGTTAAACGCTTAAAACCTGACGTTTTTGAAGATTTAGGTGCTTTGGTTGCCTTATTTCGCCCAGGTCCATTAGGTTCTGGCATGGTTGATGATTTCGTAGCCAGAAAACACGGGAAACAAGAAATTACGTACGCTCACCCGCTACTTGAACCTGTGTTAAAGGATACATACGGAACTATTGTATATCAAGAGCAAATTATGCAAGTCTTTCAGGTTTTGGCTGATTACTCACTGGGTCAAGCTGACCAAGTTCGCCGTATGATGGGTAAAAAAGACTTAAAAACAATGGAAGAACAGCGAGGCAAGTTTATTGATGCGTCTGCGAAACACGAAATGAAAAAAGAAGATGCAGAAAAGCTTTTCAACCAAATTCTTGCATTCGCCTCTTACTGTTTCAACAGGTCTCACTCGGCAGCTTACGCTTTTGTTGCCTATCAAACAGCGTACCTGAAATGCCATTATCCTGTAGAATATTTTTCAGCTTTGCTTTCAAGTGTTTCTGACAACAAAGACCAAACACAGTTATATATTGAAGAAGCTCAAAAATACGGTTGTAAAGTATTAGCGCCTGATATTAATAAATCTTATCTTGAATATGCGCCGGACGGTGACAATATTCGTTTTGGGATGGCTGCTATTAAAGGAGTTGGTGCTCCTGTTGTGGAAGCTATTATCAAGGAAAGAGAAGAAAACGGAGATTTTACAAGTATTTTTGATTTTTGCAAACGAGTGGATGGGAAATACGTAAACAAAAAATCTCTTGAAGGTTTAATCAAAGCCGGAGCTTTTTCAAACCTTGAAAAAAGCAGAAAACAATTGTTTGAAAATATAGAACACATTTTGGATGTAACTTCAAAAGAAGCTCGTGACAGAGCTATGGGACAAGTAAGTTTATTTGCAGCTCTCGGCAATGATGGTGAAGATTTTTCAGGGGTTCAATATCAATTAGTTGGAAGCGATAAAGAATATACGGATAAAGAATTACAGCTTTTTGAAAAAGAGTTTTTAGGATTTTATGTCACATCGCACCCGCTTTTCTCAATCAGAGATAAATTAAACTTCTTGATTTCACATAGAATTTCTGAACTAAATGAAGTTGCTGATGAAACCTTGGTTACTATCTGTGGACTTATTACTGCAACAAGACAAATTCCAACGAAGAAAGATCCGTCAAAATTCTTGAGATTTGTGACAGTAGAAGATTTGACAGGAAAAGTTGATGCAGTTTGTTTCCATAAAAAGCTTTTGGATTATGGCGAAATTCTGCAACCTGATATGAAAGTTGTTATAACCGGAAGATTACAACACAGAGGGGAAGACCAATTGAGTCTTGTTGTTGAAACAGTTAAGTCGGTTGATAATTCTAACATTGTAACACTTTGTCTTTTGGAAGAAATTAAGTATGAAGAACTTTGCGGAATAAAAAACATTTTAGCAAAGTATCACGGTGATGACCCAGTAATGATTAAGCTTCCCGAAATTGATGGTTATAGCGCAAAAATCATGACATCATCAATGTTCTGGGTAAGCACGTCTAATGATTTGATTAACAACATCAAGCATGTTTTTCCAAATAAAGTTGATATCAAAGTAGATTCACTGGATAAACCGTTAGAAGTTTAATAAACTGAATATTTTCTATGCTTAACACAAATTATATTGAGGTTTGCAGATATCTTTTCTGTAAAAGATTCCGTTATAATCTATGTTTTCAGCTTCCTGATAAACTTTTTCTACTGCTGAAGATATCGTTCGACTGACGGCTGTCATAATGAATACTGAACCATATTCTGCTTCATATTCTAAATATTTATTTTTCTTAATTTGTGGGTAAAACGATATTATAACATTTTCATCCAGATTATCTAAACCTGAAATAACATTGTTAGAATTTTCTCTATTTTTGCATACAAAAGTTAAAGATGTAGAAGCCATATCTTTTTGTGGAATAAATTCAACTTCATCACTAAAAGAACCAATAACACAGGATTTCATCAAAGAAAGAATATCTGCATCAATAAGTTCTAATATTGCTGAGCAATCACAATCTTGCAAGAATGGTTCAAATCCAAGTATTTGAATGGAACCATCTTCTGTTAAAACTCCATTTACGCCTATAATTCCAAGATATGGATTTCCACCCATTTCAATGTATTCCAAAATAGGATAAATGACATTATCCATAATATAGTATTCATTATCTATGGAAAGTTTATAGTTAGGTACGCAAGCCCCCATTCCACCTGTTAATTGCCCGCCATCTCCGTCTAAAGAGTGTTTATACATAATAGAAGAACCAATCGGAAGAGCTTTATAGCCATCAGTTATTGCATAAAAAGAAAACGGTGTTCCCCAAATATAATCTTCTATAATAACTTTTTGATTTTTTTGAATAAAATAAGAATCCAATATTGTTTTAGCCGTATTTTGTGAAGTTAAAATTACGGCGCTTGAAGCCTCATTGGTTTTTATAACAAATGGGTTTTTAAGATTTTTAATATAATCCATTGCAATATTTTGTTTTTCAAAAATACCGAATTTTGGAGTCGGGATTCTCAATTTATACAAAACTTTTTTCATTCCGGCTTTATCAAAAATAAGTTTTGATGCAGCCAATGTCGGTGCAAAAACTTGCTGATTATTCTTATTAAAAACTTCGACAATATTTGAACACAAAGCTTTCATTGAAACAGGAATCGTTATATCAATACTGTTTTCCATTGCGAAATCCAATAACTCTGAAACTGCATCTTCTCGAATATCCACGCAGGTTGCAAATTCTTTTATTGCATCGCTACCTGACGCAACAAAAACTTCATTATTTTCTGCCAGTTTTCTTGCCAAAGCATATTCTTTCGCAGAATTTCCTATAATTAAAATCTTTTTACTCATAGGATTATCCTATCATAAAAGTGTGTTCTATCCAATTCATCAAGTCTAAATTTTTAATAAAACATTAAGAAATAATAAATATTCCCCTATTATCAGATTTGAATGAGTATAATTATTGTATATAATATTCTATAAAGGGAGGAAATCATGGAAAATCCATTCAAAAAAGCAGTTGAAAACACAGAAGACGTTGAAAACAAAGAAGAAAATATTGTAGAGGAAAATAACGAAGCAGAGTCTGCTGAAACAGGAGCTGTTGAGCCAGAAAAAAACGAATGGCAAGAAAAATATGAAACCTTGAATAATCAATATATAAGACTAGCTGCTGATTTTGACAATTTTAGAAAACGTCAAGAAGCAGAGCGTGAAAGTCTATTAAAATACGGAGCTGAAAACACTGTTAAAAAGCTTATTGAAGTTATTGATAATTTTGATAGAGGAATGAAAGCTATTGAAACAGTTGAAGACTGTGAAAAAGTTAAAGAATGTTACCAATTAGCTTACAAGAACTTCAATGATGTTTTAGCAAAGATTGGCTTAGAAGTTATTCCGGCTGAAGGTGAAGAGTTTGATCCTAATTTACATGAAGCAGTTATGCAAACTCCAACTGATGAAAAACCGGAACATACGATTATTACAGAATTACAAAAAGGTTATAAACTCGGAGATAAAGTTCTAAGACCTTCTCTTGTAAATGTTGCAACCGCACCATAATGATTGGAGTAACAGGATAAAGGGGTAAAACTAAAAATTCCCCTGTATTATCTTCCAAAGGAGCACTTGGAACAGATAAATCAGTTAATAGAATAGCAGGATGTGCTCCGTTCAAAAGGATAAAAATGGCAGATTATTATGAAATATTAGGCGTTGAAAAAAACGCATCTAAAGACGAGATAAAAAGTGCATTTAGAAAGATGGCAAGAAAATGGCATCCGGATATTAACAAAGCACCTGAAGCTGAATCTAAGTTCAAAGAGCTTGGAAAAGCTTATGAAACTTTGATGGATGATGATAAAAGAGCAACCTATGATAGATTTGGCGAAGATGGTTTAAACAATGCAGGTTATAGCACGCAGGGACCTTTCGCTAATGGTTTCGGTGATTTAGAAGAAGTCTTTAATTCATTCTTTGGTGGCGGTTTTGGTGGATTTGGCGGTAGTCGAAGACAAGACCCAAATGCTCCTCAACGAGGGGATGATTTAAGATTGGATATTGAATTAGAGTTTGAAGAAGCAGCGTTTGGCATAAATAAAGAAATTAAGATTGACCATCTTGAAACTTGCCCAACATGTAAAGGAACAGGTGCTAAAGAAGGCTCCAAACCTCAAACTTGTAAAACTTGCGGTGGAACAGGAAGCGTTCAACATACAACAAGAACTGTTCTTGGTCAATTTACACAAATTGTAACCTGTCCGCATTGTCACGGTAAAGGTACCGTAATATCTGACCCTTGTCCGGATTGCAAAGGCGAAGGAAGAAAAGAAGTTGAGAAAAAACTTGAAATAAAAATTCCTGCCGGAGTTGATAACGGCTCAAAAATGAGACTTTCTCATGAAGGAGATGCCGGTAAAAACGGTGGAATTTCAGGAGATTTATATATTGTAATTCATGTTAAACCTTCAACTTACTACCAAAGAGAAGGAATGAATGTATTTACAAAACTTGAGATTACACCTGCTCAAGCTGTACTTGGAGATACAATTGTGATTAAAACTCTTGATGGTGATAAAGAGGTTACTATTCCAGCCGGAATTCAGCATGGAGAAGCTGTAAAAATAAGAAATGCCGGAATACCAAATATATCAAAACCATCTGTAAGAGGGGAACATGTTGTTGTTGTAAGTATTAAAACTCCAACTCATATTTCTAATGAAGAAAAGATTCTTTATCAAAAGCTTTATGAATTAAATCATATCAAAGGCACATCAAAAAGTGTCAAAGAAAAGCTTAAAGGAGTTTTTAAATAATATTTCTTGTGATAGAATTATTATAGGGATTTATGAGGGAGAAATTCAATGCGTAAATTATTGTTGATATTCGGAATGCTACTGATTTCGTGTGCAAATGTATTGGCTGCAAAAATGCCGGAGGAAGTAATAACTTATATCAACAAAACAGTTCCTAATACAGATATACGTTTTGATGGAGTGGTTATTTTGCCTGATAATACAGTTTATTTACCGTTATATCCATCATTATTTTCTGATATTAAAGAACTCAAAGTAAAAGAGTCTTATCCTGAGGGTAAAGAACTTAACCAAAAACCTGATATCATAATATTCAATAATGATTTTGTGTTGATGAAAGTTTTATCTGACGGACAAAGACATAAGACCGTATTGAGGCTTCAAAATCCGCCATTACAGGTTAGAACAGGATTGTTACCACAAGACATGCTTGTTCCAAGTGGTTTAATTCTTCCTGAAAACATAAAAGGTGTTATCGGGAATTTAAAAATTGATACAAAGAATGAGGATATTATTAAATCTACAGAAAAAGAAAGCTATGAAGAATTTTTATCTGATGATATAGAAATTGATAATCCGGCTTTAATTCCTCAACTTAAAAACAAAACTCTTTTTGTAACAGCTAATTATTCAAAAAACATTCAAGTGCTTGACCCGCCGGAAGTTTCACCGAAATATTCTTTAGCTCAAAGGTCGATTCCTATTGATGTAAAATCTGTAAATAAAGGAAAGTTTTTGCTTGTAACTTCCTACGAAAGACCATTTGTAGATGTAGTTTCAGTAGCTGATTCAAGATTCATTAAACAAATAAATTTAGGTTCATTTCCTGAAGAAATACTTTTAGATGAAGCTCATGGAAAAGCTTATGTTACATCTCCAAAAGCTTCAATGATTTACGTAATTGATTTAAACACAATGTCATTAGTTCAAAAAATCAGAATCAACGGTTATTGCGTAAAACTTATTCATGCCGGAGATAAAATGTTTTACGTAGACAAACTTAAAAATGATATTTGGGCAATAGAACTTCAAAATGAATATACTCTAAAAAACATTGGTAAATTCCCTAACATTTCATCAATGGCATTTGTTAATAATCAATTGTATCTTGCAAGTAGAACAAAAAGCCGTATAGCTATTATTGATTATTCAACGCTTGGACTTATTGCTGAATTCACAACGGTAAGTAAACCAATTGCAATGCAAGCCTTTGGCAATACTCTTTATGTTTTAGGTGCACAAAATAACGTATTACAAAAGATTAATACCGATAACGATAATGTAATTGAAACGATAGAACTTAATACCGAAGGTTTTTCAACCGGTTTTAATAGAATTGATGGGACTGATTTAGCAGTAATAACAGATATAAAACAAAATAAGTATACAATTTTTGATTTAGCAAAAGGGAAAGTTCTGAAAACTTATGCAATGAAAGTTCCTATAAATAAAGTTGTTATTGCAGATAAAGTAAAATTATTCAATTAAAATGCAATGACAAGACGAGGGTCTCCCAGTTTATCGTCATTGCGAGGGCATAAGCCCGTGGCAATCCACTCTTGTAAATTGAAAATTGAAAGTGGAAAATAAAAAAT
>CAZHEI010000068.1:0-8591 GCA_964531425.1 uncultured Vampirovibrio sp.
AAGTAAAATATTTGAATAATCATAGAACCTTAATACAATTGATTAAAAATCCGGCTGGAGCAAACGAGGTACTTAAAACCATTGATTTAGAATCGAACCTTTTGATAATTATAAACGACAATTATGCTGATGGCAGAGATGTTTCATGGCTTTGGGATGCAGATTTTGAAACACTAAAAAACATTCAAAAAGAAATTGTTGTATCCGGTTCAAGAGCCTGTGATATGGCACTAAGACTCAAATACGCCGGAGTACAAACTGATAAAATAAAAATCATAAACGATATCAAACAAGCGGTTGATTATGTAGGGAATTTAGCGGAAAATGACATTACAATACTTCCAACTTACACTGCTTTGTTAAGAATTAACAAAATGAAAAATATTAAAGAGAAATAAGGAGTAATTAATATGCTTTTAGGTGTTAATATAGATCACGTTGCGACTTTAAGGAATGCCAGAGGAGGAATTGAGCCGGATGTTCTTACAGCTGCAAGAATTTGCAAAGCATGTAATGTTGCATCAATTACAACTCATTTGAGAGAAGACAGACGTCACATTAAAGATGCTGATGTAGAAGCTATCAGAATGCTTCCTCACACAAGATTAAACTTAGAAATGGCAATGACAAAAGAAATGCAAGAAATTGCACTCCGTTTGCGACCACATGCAGTGTGTATTGTTCCTGAAAAAAGACAAGAAGTAACAACAGAAGGCGGACTTGACGTAGAAGGACAATTGGATTGGGCGATTGAATTTACAAAACCTTTGATTAACAAAGGAATTGAAGTAAGTTTCTTTATAGATCCTGATGTCCATCAAATAGCAGCTGTTTCTAAAACCGGTGCTCCTTTTATAGAACTTCATACAGGAAGATATTCAGAAGCTTTTGGAACTGCTGATGAAGAAAAAACTTTTCAAGATTTAAAAGGTGCTGCAATTTTTGCACAAAATTTTGGGTTAAAAGTTAATGCCGGTCATGGTTTGAACTATCAAAATGTACATAGAATGCATAAAATTCCAAATCTTGTAGAATTAAATATTGGTCACACAATTATTTCAAGAGCAATTTTTGTAGGTCTTGAACAAGCTATTAAAGAAATGAAAGTGTTATGCGAGGGGAAACAATAAATGAACAAATCGAAAGAAGAAGTTATTGCAGAAATGCAAGAAGTTGTTGAACAAATGCGTTTGGATGATATTGAAGAGAATCCTGATAGTGAATTTGAACTTTTTACTTGCAATGCTTGCGGAGATACTAAACCTCTTGCAGGTTCTGTTCAATATGGACCATACAGACTTTGCAACGATTGTGTTTTATATGCAGAAGTCGGGTTTGAACTTGGACAAATTAAAACTATTGATGATTTAATTGATGCAATGGAAGACAGAAGACTTGAGGCTGATTGCGAATTTATTAAAAACGAAGAAAAGAAATTACAAAACTAAATTTTTGCATCAAAATCAAGTATTTTTTAAAATTTTATGCAACTCCATTGTTCAACAAATCATGGATATGAATTACACCAATAGGTTTTGTGCCATCAAGTACAAACATATTGGTAATTTTTTTGTCATGCATTATTCTTAAAGCTTCTGCTGAAATCATATCTTTTGTTACAGTTTTAGGCGATTTTGTCATTAAATTAACAGCTTTTTCTTCTAATATTGAAGCAGACAAGCATCTTCTTAAATCTCCATCAGTTAGCATGCCGGTAAAATCTCCATCTTGGTTTATAAACCCAACGCAACCTAAACATTTTGAAGTCATTTCCAAAAGAACAGCTTGCATATTTGAATTTTCATCTAAAATAGGCATTGTTTGACCTGTATGCATTAAATCGCCAACTCGTTTAAGAATTGAACCAAGTTTTCCTCCAGGGTGACGAACATTGAATTCTTCTTTTGAAAAACCTTTTCTTTCAATCATTCCAATTGTCAAAATATCTCCTAATACAAGAGTTGCCGTTGTTGAACTTGTCGGCGCCAAACCCAATGGGCATGCTTCTCTTTGCTTTGGAAGTTCCAAAACAACGGTTCCTGCCTTACCAAGAGAACTCTCTGAATTCTTTGTAATAGCAATAATTTTAATATCAAACCTTTTACAATAATTAACTATATCCACCAGTTCTCGAGATTCACCACTATTAGATATAGCAATTACAACGTCGTTTTCTGTAATCATACCTAAATCGCCATGGCTCGCTTCTGCCGGATGAACAAAAAATGACGGAGTTCCGGTTGATGCTAAAGATGCCGCAATTTTTTTACCTATATGACCTGATTTTCCCATCCCCGTGATAATAATTCTTCCGGTTGCATTTTGCATCAAATCAAGAGCTTTTGTTAAATTTTCCAATGCTACAGAGTCTTTAAGACTATTGATTGCATCTATCTCTGCATCAATAGTTCTCAACGCAGATTGTCTATCTTGTTGTGATTTACTTTCTAAAACTACAGCCATACAAAAACTCCTTAATTTTATAAAGACATTTTACTATCAAAAGGATTGTTTGTAAATAAATTACAGTTGTTAACAGATTAGTAGTGTCTATCTGTTATCTTCCTTCCGGAGCACCAATTCTGTGAACTCTTATAAAGTTTGTTCTTCCACTTATTAACTTAGGGATTGAACCGATAATTATAATTCGTTCATCTTTTTTCAATTCTGTATTCGCATATATAAAATTGTCAATTTTTTCAAGCATGTTACCGTCTAAAACGTCATCCCATTCTTTATAATACGGAGTTATACCCCAATACAAATTTAACCTGCGACAGGTTGATACCATGTCACTAATTCCAATAACAGGAACAGATGCTCTTAGTTTTGCCAAGAGTTTTGGAGTGTAACCTGTATGAGTAAAGGCAAGAATTGCTCTGGCATGCAAATCTTGTGCCATTTTTATTGCCGCATTAGCAATTGCTTGTGGCGATAATTCGTAGCATTCATTCATATCTAGAGAAAGATTTGAAAGACAGAATTTGCAATTTTCTGTATTATTTGCAATTTCTCTCATCATCGCAACCGCTTCTACAGGATGTTTACCCATTGCAGTTTCTCCTGATAGCATAACTGCATCCGTACCATCCATAATTGCGTTTGCAATATCACTTGCTTCCGCTCTTGTAGGAATCGGCTCTTCTATCATTGATTCAAGCATTTGTGTAGCAACAATACAAACTTTTCTTTGTTTAATAGATTTATCTATAATAACTTTTTGTACAATAGGAACCTCTGCCGGAGACATTTCAATACCCAAATCTCCACGAGCAACCATTATTCCATCAGAAGCCTTGATTATTTCATCCAAATTTTGAATAGCTTGCGGTTTTTCAATTTTTGCAATAACAGGAATTTTTCCTCCAAATTCGGTTATATATTTTTTTGCTAGTACTATGTCACTCGCTTCTCTAACAAACGATAATGCAATATAATCAGCATCATTTTCTACAGCAAATTCAATAAATTTGACATCTCTTTCTGTAACAGCATCAAGACTCGCCGTTGCTCCTGGAAGGTTTATCCCTTTTCTAGGTTTAATACATTGCCCATACAGAACTTTTGCAGTTACAATTCCATCACAAGATTCTATAACTTCCAGACCAACTTTCCCGTCATCAAGTAAAATCTTGTCTCCAGTTTTTACATCATCTGCAATGCCTTCGTAATCAACAGGAATAATGTTTATACAAGGATTATGTTCGCCATGTTGAAGTTTGATAATCTCATTTTCCTTTATATCAATTGGCTCAGGAATATTTCCTACTCGTATTTTGGGACCTTGCAAATCTATAAGCACAGGAATGTGTATATTTAAATCTTTTGATACTTTTCTTATATTCTTAATATTTTCCAGATGAGTTTCCATGTCGCCATGAGACGTATTCAACCTAAACATAGAAGCACCTGCTTTAGCAAGCTTGTAAATCATTTCGTAAGATGATGTTGCTGGACCAAGAGTTGCAACGATTTTTGTTTTACCTGAATGCGTATTGTTTAACATAATCTCCCCCTAAAACGCTACATCAAAAAAGACCCCTAAAGGGTCTTAATTGGCTGGGACGGAAGGATTCGAACCTCCGAGATGGCTGGACCAAAACCAGCTGCCTTACCACTTGGCGACGTCCCATCGGGTCACACTATTATAATAAGATATCAATATTGATTGTCAAGAATTATTTTTATTTTTCATATCAATAACATCTTTGACAATACAGATGTGTTTTCTAGTAGTTAAAATCAGGACAGAATTTTTATTGCCATCTTATTAAATTTCTTTTAAAGCAGAGCCAAGGTCATAAGTGTTATAAATATTTGAATACAATTTTGCGGCAGCTGCGGCGTTGCTTATTTTAGAATATGCAAGAATAGCATTCATTCCTTTTGCATTAATTGTTCCATCAGCTTTCATTGGGTCTGTTGTGCCTTTGCTCAAAACATCTGTAGCAATAATATTAGCACCATATTCTGCAATATCAATTTTTCCGTCTTTGTTGATATCCATAGGTTCGGCAGTTTGAGAATCATCTACCAAATATCTGTTTTCAAAATCTTTAACTGATAATTCTTTAACTCCGCCCATTTCTTCATAAGCAGCACCTAATACAGCTTTTTTATCAATTTGTCCGTTTGAAAAATTTGGAATATATCTGTATTCAAATTCAAGCGGAGGGAGAGAATTTAAGTATTCATCATTTTGGTCTGCATACTTTTCAAGAGCTTTTAAGTTAGCTTCACCAGCTTCTGTTGATGGAGAAAAATCAAACACGGGAGGAGTTGCAAAATTATCGTTTGCAATAGGAGCTTCCATATATTTGATATTGTTATCAACTGCATTTCTTCCGTATCTTACGGATTCATCTTTAACCTTGTTATCATATATACCATTTGAACCATTTACTTGAAATGTCATACAAGACCTCCATCGACACACGTTACATATATATAAAAACATCAAGATAAAAATAATTGCCTAATTTTTTACATAAGCTTTACAAAAGTTAAAGATTAGATTTATAATAATCAATATGATTGACTTTCTGGGTAAATGTATTCAAAATCTATGTTTAAGCTTTCGCTACACTTTTAGCGGAAGGACAAGGTTTTCTGCCGTAATTAATCAAGCTGCTGCAATCAGTTATGATTCTTTAATAATCTCACTCGTAATTGTGTTTGTGTCAGCGGCGGTAATTGCAATTCAGGTTTCAAAACAATTCCTCATGACCGGAGCAGAAGCTTATGTTGGAGGCTCAATTGCGGTTGTAATGATTCGAGAAATCGCTCCGGGGTTTGTAGCTTTGGCAATTGGAGCAAGAGCAGGAACTGCGATTTCTGCTGAAATTGCGAATATGAAAGTTACATCACAGGTAGATGCGATAAAAACTTTAAAAATTGACCCTGTTGGTTACTATTTTTCTCCAAGAATTCTTGCGGCAGCCATTACGGTGCCAATGGTTGTTTTATTAGCTGAAGTTATCGGAATTTTAGGAGGTTTGGTTGTTTCATATTATACAATAGGACTTCATCCGGCAAGATACATAAACTCAGTTTGGCTCTGGTTGAGCACAAAAGATATTTATATAAGTTTATTGAAAGCATTTGTTTTTGGAATTTTAATAGCCCTAGTCTGTGCAACACAAGGGTATCAAACAACAGGCGGGGCAAAAGATGTTGGAACATCTACAACAAAAGCCGCTGTTCTTTCAACTGTTTACATGCTCTTTGCTGATTTTATAATAAATATTATTTTTTACTTATGAGGATGCGGAAAAAACCAAAAATTGACAAATTTTTGAGGTTTTTCAAATCCGACCTTCGGTGTGTGAACATCAGATTGTGTGCGGGATAGCACACAACCTGATGTGAAACCGTTCCATAGAGTTTGCAGGAAAAATTTTAATTTTTCCGCAAACTCTTATAGAAAAATAGTTTTAGACTACTTGTTTTAACTTGTTTTATTAGTTATAATAAAACCATAATTTAGTGTTTTAAAAGGAATTACACTTTAAAAGGAGAGAGTTATTATGAAAAAAACATTGATTGCGTCATTGTTTGCATTGATGTGTGCTCCTGTTTTTGCCGGAGAAGCTTCTCTTGTAGTTCCGGATATTAAATCCATCAGTCAAGATAGTTATAGCCTTCTTATATGGGGCTTAATTATTTCTGTTCTTGGTGTTGTATTCGGACTTATTGAGTTCTGCAAGGTAAAAAAAGTAGAAGTACACGCAGCAATGGCAGATGTCGGAAACACAATTTTTGAAACATGTAAGACTTATCTTGTTCAACAAGGTAAATTTTTACTTGCTTTAGAAGTATTGATTGGTTTATGTATTGCCTTCTATTTCTGGTATTTACAAGGAATGAAAGCAAGTGCAGTATTGACTATTTTAGGTTGGTCTGTTCTTGGTATTTTGGGTTCATATCTGGTAGCATGGTTTGGTATCAGAATGAACACTCTTGCAAACTCAAGAACTGCATTTACAGCTCTAAAAGGCAACCCATTGGACATTATGAACATTCCGTTGAAAGCCGGCATGAGCATTGGTGTATTGCTTGTATCAATTGAATTAATCATGATGCTTATTATTTTATTATTTGTTCCTGGGGAACTTGCCGGTGCATGCTTTATCGGATTTGCAATCGGCGAATCTCTTGGCGCATCAGCACTTCGTGTTGCAGGTGGTATCTTTACAAAAATTGCTGATATCGGTTCAGATTTGATGAAAATTCAATTCGGTATCAAAGAAGATGACCCTCGTAATCCTGGTGTAATTGCAGACTGTACAGGAGATAATGCTGGCGACTCTATCGGACCTACTGCTGACGGATTTGAAACTTATGGTGTAACAGGGGTTGCTCTTGTAAGCTTTATTCTTCTAGCTGTTGCAGGTGCTGAAAACCAAGTACAACTTTTGGCTTGGATTTTTGTAATGAGATTCCTTATGATTGTAACTTCTGTTATAGCTTATGGAATCAACGGTGCTTTGACAAAATTCTTTGCACCAAGAGTTAAAAAATTCGATTTTGAAGCTCCTTTAACATCTCTTGTCTGGATTACTTCAATCTTATCAATCATTATGACATTCTGCGTAAGTAATGCATTATTGAAAGATTTACCTGATAATCTTTGGTTAACACTTTCAATCATTATTTCTTGCGGTACTTTGGGCGCAGCTTTAATACCTGAAGCAACAAAGGTATTTACAAGCCCTAAAGCTAAACATACAAATGAAGTTGTTGTAGCTTCAAAAGAAGGCGGAGCATCTTTAACAATTCTTTCAGGTATTGTTTCTGGAAACTACTCCGGATTCTGGATTGGTGCAATTGTTGTTTTATTGATGGGATTAGCTTATTTTGCAAGCTTGCATATTCCTGCCGAAACAATGATTTATCCGTCAGTATTTGCATTTGGTTTGGTTGCATTTGGGTTCTTAGGAATGGGACCTGTAACAATTGCAGTCGACTCATACGGACCTGTTACAGATAACGCTCAATCAGTTTATGAATTATCTTTGATTGAAGAAATTCCTGATGTCGCAGGTGGTATTGAAAAATACTATGGTTTTAAACCTGATTTTGAAAATGCTAAAAGATATCTTGAAGAAAATGATGGTGCAGGTAACACATTCAAAGCTACTTCAAAACCGGTGCTTATCGGCACAGCAGTAGTTGGTGCTACAACGATGATTTTCTCATTGATTCTAGTTATCAAAGAAACATTGGGAATTCAGCCGGAAATGATTCTGAACTTGTTGAATCCATATACGCTACTTGGATTTATCGCTGGTGGTGCTGTAATTTACTGGTTTAGCGGTGCTTCAATGCAAGCTGTTACAACCGGTGCTTATTCAGCAACAGAATTCATTAAGCACAATATCAAATTAGGCGAAACCGATGATAAATGTGCAAATCTTAATAATTCAAAAGAAGTTGTTAAAATTTGTACTCAGTACGCTCAAAAAGGTATGTATAATATCTTTATCGCATTGTTTGGATTTGCACTTGCACTTGCTTGCTTGTCTTCTCCAAATGGGGAAAATGCAGCTCCAGTGTCATTCTTTGTAAGTTACTTGTTAGCAATTGCAGTATTTGGTTTGTTCCAAGCTGTATTTATGGCAAATGCAGGCGGTTGCTGGGATAACGCAAAGAAAATTGTTGAAGTTGATATGAATGAAAAAGGAACAGAATTGCACGCTGCAACTGTTGTTGGCGATACAGTTGGGGATCCATTCAAAGATACTTCATCAGTTGCAATGAATCCGATTATTAAGTTTACTACATTGTTTGGCTTGTTAGCAATGGAAATCGCAATTAATCCTGATTTCCAAGCTTACGCAAAACCGGCAGGATGGGTATTCTTAGTTCTTGCATTGGTGTTCGTAGTTCGTTCATTCTATGCAATGCGGATTCCGAGCAAAGAGCGAAGCGAAGCGTAGGCTCGTTTAATGCGAGGAACCAAGTTGCGAATTCCTCACCGAGGCTAAAAAGACTTGATGAAAAGGTCAATTTTAGGAGTTGGTTTTTAATAAACCAACTCCTTTATTATTAATAATTTTTTAACAATTGACTTCTTGATTAAGATTTTTGTT
>CAZHEI010000069.1:0-8473 GCA_964531425.1 uncultured Vampirovibrio sp.
CCTATGATTATTTAAAGTTATTTTTCTTGAGGAAATAGCCAAATTTGAGGAAAATATTAAGAAAAGTTAAGCAAGAAGTTTGTAGTTTGGAGTACTTAACTGCTTGACTTACAGATTAGCTAAAATTTTGCACAACAAAACAGACCTCTGATTTTTTATCAGATATCAATCATAAATAGACATAAAATCTTTTTTCAAAAATGAAAAATTAGCTTTCTTTGATTGGATGAGTTATTACCTTATCCCATGGATCTTTGAGTTTCAAGTATTCAATACTTTTTTCTTGAAGTTTTTTAATCATTTGTAAGATTTCAACTTCGTTTTCAAAGGTGTCAAATCTGCATACGCTCATAGATACCCCCACTTTTTAAATATAATAAACACACTTGTATAAGACCACCTGCATTATAACATTTCTGTGTAAAAAATACTAGTGGTATGAAAAAAATTTGCTGTTATTAAAAGGCATTTTAGTTTTTAAATCTATCTCTTAAAACGATTAAAGTAACTCCGAAAATTATTAAAATAATTCCGATTATATCAGAAGTTGCTAATTTTTCATGAAAAATTAAAACTCCCAAAAAGATTGCAGTTAATGGTTCTAATGCTCCTATAATTGATGTTATTGTTGAGCCAATTAATCGTATTGCAATATTAATCGTTTCTAAGGAAATTATTGTTGGGAATATCGCAAGAGCCACTGCGCACGCAAAAATTCGCCAATCATTTATTGGTTGTAATTCAGTACAAAATTTGAGGTTAAATATAAAAACAGACAATCCAAAAAGCATTATATAAAAGCTTAAATTTTCTTGTTTTATGTGTTTAATTGGTTTTAAATGTTTTACAAGGACTATGTAAATTGCATAAGATAATGCGGAGGAAAAAACTAATGCAACACCAAGAGGGTTTAAGGTTCCATTTATACCTCCATTTAATATGAAAATTCCGCTCAAAGTTATAAACATTGCTAATATGGTTGTTTTGGTTATTTTTTCTTTAAAAAAGGTTGTTGAAAGTATTGCAACTATAATTGGGTATACAAAAAGAATTGTGCACGCAATGCCGGAATTCAAATAATTAAACGATTCAAATAATGTTACAGAAGATATTGCAAACAAAATTGCCATGAAAAATAAACAAACAAATTCTTTTAATGAGATTTTAAAATTATTTTTTTTAAACAATTTTAGCCATAGCCCATATATAATAACAGCAAAAATATATCTGTAAAATAAAACAGAGTTTGCACTTAATCCCATTTTGTACATTGGTAATGCAAACAAAGGGTTTGTTCCATAACTTACGGCTGCTAAAATTGCATTTATATAACCTTTTATCTTGAATTTTCTCATGGTTAAATTATAGTGTAAAAAAGAAGTTGCTAAAATATGTTAAAGTTTAATTTTGCACGAGAAGCGTTAATTTATTTGATTAATAAATATGAAATAAAAGAAATATTTATTCCATATTATTTGTGTGATGTAATAAGACACAGTGTATTTACAACAAAATGCAAGCCTTTGTTTTATCATATAGATGACAATTTTATGCCAAGTATTAATTTTTTAGAAGATAGTTATATTGTTTATCCTAATTATTTTGGTATATGTTCAAAAAATGTTGATAAACTTATAAAAAAATATCCGAAATTAATAGTAGATAATGCACATGCTTTTTATGCACAACCTCAAGGTTTCGCAACATTTAATTCTTCAAGAAAGTTTTTAACTCAAAATGAAGGGGCTTTTTTATGGATAGGAAATGGGGAAAATTGCTACGAAATTGATATTAAACGTCGTAAAACTTTTGATGAACTTCATAAATTATACAAAAATTCTAATGGTCAAGAAATTTCTATTAAAAAAGATGATGTTCCTTTTTGCTATCCTTATCTTGCAAAAACAGAAAAAGAAGCAGATGATTTGGTAAAAGAATTAAACAAACGAGGTAAAATTATTTACAGATACTGGAATTGTTTACCTAAAAGTTATAACGAATATAAATTTTACTCAAAACTAGTTCCAATTCCATTGGTTTAAATTTTCCTTGTAGTACAATAGAGTTATGGATTATTTGAATAATAAATTTGATATTATTGTAGTTGGTGCAGGGCATGCCGGATGTGAAGCAGCGTTATCAGCCGCTCGTTTGGGTTGTAATGTTCTGTTGTGCTCTCTTAATCTTGATAACATTGCACTTCAACCTTGTAATCCTGCCATTGGAGGTCCTGCAAAGTCAACTCTGGTTCGAGAAATTGATGCATTAGGCGGAGTTATGGGTGAAGTTGCGGATGCAACTTATATTCAAATGAAAACTCTAAACTCTTCAAAAGGTCCTGCGGTTCGTGCGCTTAGAGCTCAATCGGACAAAAAAGAATATACACGCTATATGCGTAACATCATTGAATCAACACCTAATATCTGGTTAAAACAATGTTGTATTACAGGTTTACGTACAAAAGATGGAAAGATTTGCGGAGCAGTTGATGAATTCGGAATAGAATATTCTTGTAGAGCCGTTATTTTAACGACAGGAACTTCTCTTGAGGGAAGAATGTTTGTTGGTTTGCAATCTTATTCCGGCGGAAGATTGGGCGAGGCTGCTGCTTATGGACTTTCTCAATGGCTGAGAGACAACGGAATTAAAACTAAAAAATTAAAAACAGGAACTCCGGCAAGAGTTGATAAGCGCACAATTGATTACTCAAAAATGACTATTCAACCTGGGGATGAAAAATTAAGCTTTTATTCGTTTAAACCTAATCGACCTGTTCGTCCGCAAGTTCCCTGCTATTTGACTCGTACGAATGAAGAAACGCATAAGATTATTCGTTCTAATTTAGACAAGTCACCAATGTATCAAGGCATGATTCAGGGTGTTGGACCTCGTTATTGTCCATCTATTGAAGATAAGATTGTAAGATTTGCGTCAAATCCTTCTCATCATATATTCATTGAACCGGAAGGTTTGAATACTTATGAAGTTTACATTCAAGGTTTTTCAACAAGTTTGCCGGCATGCGTTCAGGTAGAAATGTTGCGTTCGCTTCCGGGGTTGGAAAAAGCTCACATTATTAAACCGGCTTATGCGGTTGAGTATGATTATGTTCCGGCAATACAAACAAAACATTCTTTAATGTCAAAAGATATTGACGGATTATTCTTTGCAGGACAAATTAACGGAACGAGCGGTTACGAAGAAGCAGCTGCTCAAGGCTTGATTGCAGGTATAAATTCTGTTAAATATCTTAATTCTTCTGATATGCTTGAACTACCTCGCAGTTCATCATATATAGGAACTTTGATTGATGATTTGGTAACAAAAGATATTCAAGAGCCTTATAGAATGTTGACTTCTCGCTCTGAATACCGCCTTCTCTTAAGACAAGATAATGCAGATTCAAGATTAACTGAAATTGGACATCAGGTTGGATTAATTGATGAAACTCAATATAAACGATTCTTGGATAAACAAGAAAATATCCAAAAAGAAATAGAAAGACTGAAAGAAACAAAAATTTCTGCAACAGAAGAAGTAAATAATATTTTGGCAAAATATGAAGAACATATTGACAGAGGAATTCGTCTGGCAGAACTTTTAAAACGTCCAAATATTAATTACGAAATTTTCAGAGAATTGGATTCTGTAACAAAAGAATTGAATCTTTCAGAAGATATTACAGGCGAAGTAGAAGTTTTAATCAAATATGACGGCTATATTGCAAGACAGGAACAACAAGTTGAATCAACAGAAAAACTTGAGAAATACAAGATTCCTGCAAATATTGATTATTCTCAAATCAAACATATTTCAACCGAAACAAAAGAAAAACTTGAAAAAGTTAGACCAACAAATTTGGCACAAGCTTCTCGTATTGGTGGAGTAAAACCGGCAGATATTTCTGTTTTGATGGTTATGCTTAAAGGATAATTTGTAATTGTCAGGAGGTGTACGACCTATTCCTAATGTCCGAGATAAATTTTATCTGTATAAATATACAAATAAACTTGTCATCCTGAAAGCGTAGAAAATAAGGATGTAAGTCCGTAATTTTCAAGCTGTTCAGGATCTGACCAATACATAAGTATCATGCCAAGTTGGTAAGATCCTGAAATACGCCTTAATTATTATCTCAGCCACTAATACAATGTCTAATTTTGTCGGCTATTCAGGATGACAATATAATTTAGGTTAAATCATTCTGGACAATAGTGCAAAAGATTGGATGTTTTCTTCATTCAATAAATTTGTAAAAAATGGAATATATGAAATAGGTTGGTGTAATTTTGAGGATAATCACAATATTAAAAATTTGAATTTAGAATGATTTTGTCAGACAGTACCTGACCTTGCTTAACTGACCTGTTCTGTTAACAAAAATGTTTACTTTTTAAAATTTCGATATAAAGCAAAAGCCAATTCAACACCCAGTATCAAAACCAATAATGTAGACCACATCTGATTATTTTCATACTTTTTTTGAGGAACTTTTACATATCCGTCATTTGTATATATAACACCATCAGAGGAAGAATTTTGTTTGAAAGTTCTGGCATTAAACTTATTAATATAAGGATTTTGTGTTATTTTTTGAATTTTCATATGGCAACCTAATATTTTATTTTTCTAAGAAGTGCTGAGTATATTGTTTCGTCTAATGAATTTATGAGAATAGAATCGTTTTTCTTTTTAGTATAATAATCTCTATTTGCATTATAAGACCGAGAGTATAGACATGTATTAATAATTTCTTCTTTAAATGAACTATAAATGCTATCATCTAGCAAGGTAAAGACTTTTTGAAAAGATTCGGTTATTTCATGGTTGTTAGAGAACCAACTGCGAAGAAAATCCTTTCGAATTTGAACGTGTTCTGTATTATAATCATCTATAATTCCTAAAAAATCAAAATCTGGCATTTTGGTTAGCGCTGCATCTCTTATACTGCTAATGGGCAATGTAGTAGAATATCCATAGTTAAAAACTACATCTGCTAACAATGCAGAAATACTATTATGTTTACCATCCCAAAAATCGTCATTAGTTTTAGCTAAAGCCGCATAGGCATTTATAAAGGCTTCTTTTTTATCAATAATGTCATATGCAGAATGACGATAATTTTTAACAAAAAGATCTTCTAAATTTCTAACATATTGAAGTTTTTGGCTTTGTTTTAATGAATTTGCACCGTACTTTGCTACAGATAGCATTAATCCACTGAATGATTTAAAATTAACATGACTATTTCTATTAGTAGTAGAAGTTTGTTGATTATTGTTTAATAATTGTTCGTTTTTGGTTTGATAATTAGTTGTAATTTTGGAAATCTTCATTTTATATACAGACTCCTTTCTAATATTAAATTGCATAAATATAAAATTTGCTACTGCTATATAATAAATTTAACAAAATGTAATAAATAAAATTTTTGTCAGACAGTACCTAACCTTGCTTATTTTCTTCTGTTTTAATGATTATGTAGTATAATATTTTACAGGGATGAGAAAAGCTGTATTTTTTATACTAACATTTATATTTTTTATTCAACCGTGTTTTGCAATTAAAATAGGGCTTCAAACTGATGTCAACAAAACATTTATTGGAGCTTCGACCAAAGCCGAAATAATTGATTGCAAAACTAATAAGCTTATATTTGTTATGGATAAAATGAAAGGTTATGAATTCAAGCCTTACAGAGGAATAATAGCAATAAAAGTTGACGGCGAATTCAAAAAGATTAATAGCAATCGAGTAGTAATAAAACCTGAATCAACCGGTTTTGTTAGTGTAAAAAGAAAATGGTATCGAGGTCAGTTTATACTGACAAATGACGGACTCGGATTGACGGTTATAAATGATATTCCGATTGAATTATATTTGCAAGGAGTCGTTCCTTCTGAAATGCCATCAAGCTGGGAACATGATGCGCATAAAGCTCAAGCTATTGCAGCAAGAAGTTATGCATTGGCAAATCTTGGTAAACGTTCCAAATATGGTTATGATTTAAAAGACACTCCGGAAGATCAAGCTTATGGTGGAGCAACGGCAGAAACTCCTCAAACAAATGATGCGGTTACTGAAACTTGCGGTATTGTGCTTGTTCATGATGGAAAAATTATTCCGGCATATTATTCAGCTTCTGCCGGTGGTCATACAAAATCAGCCTCGCAAGTTTGGACAAAAGACTTGGCTTATATAAAAGCGGTACCTTCTTTTGATGATGGAATAAAAAAGAATGGACACGGAGTCGGAATGAGTCAATATGGTGCAAATAATCTCGCAAAAAAAGGTTATAACGGATATCAAATCCTTAAATATTTTTACGCAAACACAAAGTTTGCAAAGATAAATTCGGAATATTATAAGTAAATTTTTTTTTCTTTATCTGTTTTCTTTCAATTCACTAGTGATGAACCTGTGAATCGGTTATTGTCAAGTGTACTTCTTTCTTTTTTTTGTATGTTCAGAATTGCTAACCATTCATTTTAAGATATAATATGTTTATGGGGAAGTTTGATATTTTTAACAAATTTAACAGTGCAGTTGCTGTTATAAATGAAAAAAAAGAAGTCGTTTTTAGAAATAATGTTTTTAAACGAATTTTTCCTGATTTTATAAATTTACAAAAATTCTCTCACAAATTAAATTACAATGTTTGTGCGCTTGTAAGTAATGATGTTGAAGTGCATTCACCAATTTTGCAAGCAATAAAATCTAAGGAAGATTTTTCTGCACATGTTTTATATCAATCAGCCGGTAATGATTTTTTTTATTATGATTTGAATTCAACAAAAAAGGGTAAGTTTACAATACTTGTATTTACAGATGTTACTGCAAAAATTAGTTTAGAAAAATCAGTTGCAAGAAATCAAGTTTTACAGAAAAAACTAACTATGATGGAGCTTGATAATAAGAATTTATTTAAAGTTAAACAGCACGCTCAATCTCAAGCAATGAAACTTTTGTTGCTTAATAATATTTCCAATATTATTAGAGGTTCTGTTGATACTTCTAAAATTTTGACTTCAGCATTAGATGAATTATCACAACTTTTTGCCGCATTTAGAGCTTACTATGCAGTGTATTCAAAAGATATGTCTGCATATATTATCAATGAATCTTTGAGTAAGAAAGATATTAGCAGAAAAATTACGTTTGATAGAGAAACCGAAACGGGAATTTCTAAGGGAAAAGTTTTTTGCACTTCTTGTATGAAAGAATTTTCAGAGGCAAAACCTTTTAACGAACTTGTTCAGCGTGTCGTTTTGCCTATTTATCATTTAAATAACAGAATTGGAGTAATTGTAGTTCTTACAAAACAAAAAACAAAATTTGATGACGCATTAGAGGTTTTGGACGGTGTTTCTACTCAACTTGGTAATGCTATTATTCAGGCTGAACTTTATGAAAAAAATGCCAGAATGGTTAAAGAATTGACTAAAACTTTGAAGGAACTTCAAGATACTCAACTCAAATTAATAAATTCAGAAAAAATGGCATCACTTGGTCAATTGGTTGCAGGAGTTGCTCATGAAATAAATACTCCACTTGCATCAATAAAATCTAACAATGAAATTTCAACAAAACTTATTTCAAAATTAGATGATGAAAAAGTGGGCGAATTATTAAAAGAGGTTAATAATATTGATAGGGAAGCAATTGAAAGAATAAACAGGTTAGTTGTTTCTCTAAGAAAATTTGTTCGCTTAGATGAAGCTGACTTGCAAGAAGCGGATATTAATAAAGAACTTGATTTAACTCTTGATTTAATCAGGCATGAAACAAAAAATCGAATAATAATCGTAAAAAATTATGGAGAAATCCCTCCGATAAAATGTTATCCAAATATGTTGAATCAAGTTTTTATGAATATTCTTGTAAATGCTGCTCAATCTATTGAAAATACAGGAGAAATTACTATTGACACAATTTTTGAAAATAACAATCTTGTTGTAAAAATTAAAGATACCGGTTGCGGAATAAAAGAACCTGAAAAAATATTTTTTGCAGGATATACGACAAAAGGGGTTGGGGTTGGAACCGGCTTAGGACTTGCAATTTCTCAAAAAATAATTGAAAAACATGAAGGAAAAATTGAAGTTAATTCAAAAATAAATAATGGTAGTGAGTTTATTATTACTATCCCAAGTAAGTAGGAAATGTTAAGTTATGTAAATTGTCGAAAGTCGTGCTGATACTTGGCTTGAGGGTTTAACATTTCAAAACCTTAAGGATTTTTTATAAAAATATCTAACACGACAATAAATAATATGTAAAAATATGGTATACTAGCTACTGCTAAGCGATTAAGTGTAAAACTTACCCTAAAAAATGGGATTGTAACAAAAACTTAACAATTAATAAAGAAAAGGCAATTTTTTATAAGAATAAAACTTTATATAAACGTGTAGAAAAAAATAAGTTATTTGCTAATCGGAGGTTACGTGTATGGCAATTACTGTAAGCGGTA
>CAZHEI010000070.1:0-8323 GCA_964531425.1 uncultured Vampirovibrio sp.
GCTTAACACCAGCTGAGGTTTTGGATAAAATGTAACTAATTGCTTGACATGTACAGCAATGACACATCGCTAGTAGTTTTACGCCCTGTCATTGCGAACGAAGTAAAGCAATCCAGTTTCTTCGTGATTAGTGAATCTGGGAATTTCGCTTGTTGTCATTCTCAAGCCTTTTTTATCTTGAGAATTCTGTAATAAACCTTTCAACCATTCATCTTTTCAACTATTCAACTTATTTCCACTTTCAATTTTCTATTTCCAATTCTTATAAATCATACCCCACCTAACTCAGCACTTAAACTTGAAAAATAGAATGTAAGGTGCGTATAAACGCACCCTACCCTACTTACATCCTCATTTTCTACGCTTTCAGGAGGACAGGTTTATTAAAACCGTAACCTCTTATTACCCCATTCCCTTATTACCTTATTCCCCCCTTGAGAAAAACTCCGTAACAATTTCCCATTTTCCACTTTCCATTTACAATTTAATTTGCATCGCCTGACTCACAAACTACATTTATAAAGAAAAGTTTTCTAATATTTCCAATGAGCGTTTTGCCAACAATTCATTTTTAAGCTTTTTATTCTTACGTTCTTTTTTAGGTAGCTCTACAGGTGGAACAAGTGCCCAGTTAGAATTAATCGGTTGAAGGGAATTTTTAGGATTATCCAAATGTGCCGGATCTGAAATATATCTTGTCAAAGCGCCTAAAATTGTAACATCAGGAAGTACAACAAGCTCTTCACCCAAAATTCTTTTTGCCATATTTATTCCGGCAAGCATGCCTGTAGCAATTGATTCCGTGTAACCCTCCGTACCTGTTAATTGACCTGCAAAAAACAAGCCTTGGCGCTCTCTTGCTTCAAGCGTTGGATTAAGAACCGCAGGACTATTAATAAAGGTATTTCTGTGCATAACTCCATAACGCACAATATTACAATTCTCCAACCCCGGGATTGATTGAAGCAATTCCTTCTGAGCACCCCATTTTAAATTAGTTTGAAAACCTACAAGATTAAATAATGTTTTTGCAGAATTATCTTGCCTCAATTGGACAACTGCATAGTTTTCAATCCCTGTTCTGTCATCAACCAGTCCAACAGGCTTCATTGGACCAAAACGCAAAGTATCAACCCCACGAGAAGCTAAAACTTCAACCGGCAAACAAGATTCAAAGAATTTTGATTTCTTATCAATATCATGTTGTTCAATTCGAGGTGCATTAATTAAAATATTATAAAATTTTTCATATTCTTCTTTATTCATCGGACAATTAATATAAGAAGCCTCACCTTTATTGTATCTTGAACCCCAAAAAGCTTTATCAAAATTAATTGAATCAACTTCAACAATCGGGGCAATCGCATCAAAGAAATGCAAATGTTCACTTTTTGTAAATTCTTTAATATTTTCAGCTAATTTGTCACTTGTCAAAGGTCCGGAAGCTATAATCACATTCCCTTCAGGTATTTCTGTTATTTCTTCTCTTATCAATTCAATATTTGGTTCTTCTTCAATTCTTTTTGTGACAGCCTTTGAAAAATCTTCTCTTGCAATTGCCAACGCATTTCCGGCAGGAACAGAATTTTCAACTGCAATTTTAATCAATTCTCCACCAAGAATTTCCATTTCTTTTTTTAGAAGTCCGCTTGCATTAGTAATATCAGATGAGCCTAAACTGTTTGAACAAACGAATTCTGCGCAATCAGAACCAACATGAGCTCCTGTTGTTTTATTCGGTCTCATTTCGTACAGTGTAACCTTTATCCCTCTTTTTACCAGCTGTAAAGCTGCTTCTGAGCCGGCAAGTCCGGCACCTATTATTTTTACTTCCATTGTGTTATCCTTTTTTTAATGTCGGGTTAGTAAACCCGACCTACTGTTGTTTATTCTATTGTAGATCGGCTTTACCAAGCCAACTTCAATTATTCTACTTTTCCAACCTGATTTCTTCCATGTTCTTTAGCGTAGTACAAGCCTTTATCAGCAACTTCAATAAGGTCTTGAGGAGTTTCAGCATTGTCAGGATAAGTAGCAACACCCACACTAATGGTAACTTTACCCGTTTCAGTTGAATTCAATTGAAAATCTCTTTCTGCAACAGCCTTATTAATACGATTAGCATTGAATAAAGCTTCTTCAGCGGTTGTATTTGGAAGAATTATGCTCATTTCTTCACCACCATATCGGCATACAAAATCGGTTGTACGAGAGTTGCGTTTCAAAGTTTGAGCTACCTGTCTTAGAACCGCATCACCTGCTTGGTGTCCGTAAGTATCATTAAATTTTTTAAAGAAATCTATATCAATAATAATCAAAGAAAACGGTTGTCCATAACGTTTTGATATTTCAATTTGTTTTTTCAAAGTTTCCTGAAAATATCTGTGATTATATAATTCTGTTAAACCATCAATTGTTGCCAATTTGTATTGATATTCAAAATCTCTTGATTTGATTAAATATTTTGCCAAATATGACAATGCGAACGCAATTATTATAGAAATCACAGGTAACACAACCGGTATCCACAAATTGTATAAATCCATTACATAATATGTAACAAATAAATAGGCAATTCCGAACAAAGTTGTTGAAAGCAAAGCAAGAACAGTTGAAGTTGAAAGCATTACAATCCCACCAACAGTTGCAATTGCTGCTAACATAATCAATATATTAGTCACAAAACCGGTTTGTTCAATAAAATTGTTATCCAGCATGTTATTAAAGAAGGTTGCATGAACTTCAACCCCAGGATAAACTCCTTCTTGAACAGGTACACTTTTTGTATCATGCAAAGACATAGCTGTTGTTCCGACAATAACAATTTTATCTTTGAAATCAAGTTTTTTATCTGTAACTTTTCCTTCCATCTCATTAATAACTTTATACATTGGATAAATTGTGTGCGTTCCGCTTATTCCGTACCAATTCAAAATCGCTTCACCGTCTTTTGTAAGTGGAATTTTAGTATCATTAACTATCAGATTAGAAAATTTATCAATTTTAAAATCTTTAGTATCTTCACCTGAAATATAATTGCTTGAAGCTCCAAATGCTAAATACGGATAGTAATGACCTCTGTATTCCATTACTGGAGCGACTTTTCTTATAATACCGTCGCTGTTTCTTATGACATTTGTAATTCCAATATGAACTTTTCCATTAAGAAGTTCCGGCAAAATAGAACGACAATTTGAAAAACTGTATTTCCCATTAAGGTTAACATTTGATTTGTTATCAATATTAAGAGCTAATCTTTCTGGCAAATCAATAGGAAGTCTAACATCGGTAGTTTGTTCATCAAAATTCATTCCGGTATAAATATTGTTGTAATTGTTCATTGCTGAAATTAAAGCATTGTCTGCATTGACTTCCTTTTTCATTGATTTAATAAATAAAAGGTCGAAGACAATTGCTTCCGGATTTTCTTTTTCAATATAATTAATCACATTTGCATAAACATTTCTCGGAATCGGCCATTCGCCATATTTATCCCAAAGCATTTCTAAACTTGCATCATCAATTGCAAGCACAACAATGTCTTTATTCGGAGTCGGTTGTTTATGCATAACTCTTAAAGATTGTCTGTAATCAAAAGTCCTATTTTCAGCAACTTCAAAAAATGAAGTTATTACATTGTTAAGAGTTTTATTATTCTGTAATAAAACAAAACCTACCAAAAGAGTTGCTAGCACTAATAGTAAGTAAGTTCCAAATGTAAACCACTTTGTCTTGATAAACTTTTTCACAATTCCACCTGTTATATTCTGTTCGTACTAAAATTCATGTTTTGTTTTAAGCAATTATTAACAAGACCTTTTTCAATCAGGTCATTGTTAAGTTTCAAAAGTTCTGTTGAACGAAATAAATCCATTGGATTCAAAAGATATTTCAATAAGCATTCTTCGTGTAAATTCATATTCTCATCCTTTTTTAATTTAAAAGAACGACAAACTTTGACATTTCTTTAAGAATCATTATGAACGATAGTACAAACGGATGATTTTTGAATCAAATGCTAAAATTTTCACCAATACATCCGATAAAAGTAAAAAAGAGGTAGATTATGTTTAACGGTTTTTATCCAAGATACGATTTAGAAGCAAGAATTCAACACACAAAACTGGATTCTTGGGGTTATGATATACCATCAGCACGTATGAATCGTGTTGAAGAACCTGCAACAGCAGATTTTTCTTCTGTAATGTCAGGACTTGTGGAAAACTTGAATACTCAAATGGCAGCTCCCGATAATTTGCTAAAAGATGCAATGATGGGTAGCGAAAATGTTGATATTCACGACGTTATGACCGCAATGTCAAAAGCTGAATTAGCAGTAAGCGTTGCAACAACTGTTACCGGAAAAGTCATCCAAGCGTATGATAAAATCATGCAATTGCAAATTTAGACTTCTCATAATCGCTTAATATGTGTATAATAATGTAGGGAAGGACTTATGGATTTCAAACAATTATTGGAAAATAAAGTTTTATTAGCCTCCATCATTGGTGGAGTAGTTTTGTTGCTTATTATTTTCATTGTTTGCGGAACCATAGCTTCAACTTCAAAGTCTAAAAACGAACAAATTGATGTATCAAGCGAACCTCTTAAAGAAGATGTTGATATACTAACTACAGACAATTTGGGTAAAGCTCTTGAAATTCAAGCACTTCTTGCAAAACATGGCATTGTACTGGCTAGAAGCGTTGATGGTACAAAATCAGTACTAAAACTTAAAAAGGGCGATTGTACAACAGGAATGAAAAAATGCACCACCGAACAACGTGATAAAGCGCTTATGATTATCGTTGAAAGCGGTTTGTACGACCAAAATGTTGGGTTGGAAGTTTTTGATAAAGGTGATTTTACTTCAACAAAAGAAGACAAAAGAATCCGTCTTGTTCGTGCTATGAATGGGGAATTGGCTCGTTTAATCAAAAGAATTGATGGAATTGAAAATGCTTCTGTATTTATTTCAATTCCTGAACAAACAATGTTTTCTTCAATGCAAAAACCTGTAACTGCAACCGTTCAATTAACAGTTTCAGTCGGTTCTGTGCTTGATATGGGTAAAATCAAAGCTGTTTCAAACCTTCTTTTGGGAAGTGTTTCCGGATTAACATCTGAAAATATTTCAATTACAGATACTAACGGGCATGTTTATAACAGTCTTGTAAATGCACAATCAGAAATGATTGAAAGAATTCAACAACAAGACAAATATATGCAGGAAAAAGTTCAAGCTCAATTGAATCGATTAATAGGTTCAGGTAAATATGTTGCTACAGTTTCTACTTTCTTGAAACAAGCTCCGGTTGAAAAATTCACTATTGAGTATGACCCAAACAAAAAAGCCTCAGTTAATGAACAAACATTCTCAGAAGGTTTAGGCGATCAAACTCAAGACGTTAACAAAAATACAAATGCTGTAAGTGTATACCTTCCAAATGGCTTACCGGCAGGAAGTTCAGATTCTTCTCAAAACAGAAGTTATTCAAGAACTGCAAGAGAAACTCAATATGGTGTAACAAAAGTTCAAACTAATGAATATATGTCACCAGGGATGTTAGAAGAAATCTCTATTGCAGTAACTCTTGAAAAAGATTCTCTTCCAATGGAATTAACTCTTGAAGAGTTAAAAGAATTAGTTGCTCACGCTGCAAGTCCTAAGGCAAGTGCTGATAATGTAACAATTGCATTTGCAGAATCACTTGATCCATTTATGGCAGGAGATAAAAACGTTAAAGCTCCAATCAAAGCTGAACACGGAAACCCTTGGTGGTTAGCGGTTGCACTCCTTGCATTTGGTTTATTCTTTGGTCAAAAAGCTCTTTCTCAAAAAATAGCAGCCGCAAAAGCCGCTCAAGAAGAAGAACTTATTAGACTTAGAGAACAGAATGAAGCTCAAGAAAAACAAATAAAAGATTTGAGTGCAAATGCAGCTGATATGATTGAAAAACAATCTCAACTTCAACAAGGTTTGATTGAACAACAAAACAGACCGGCAATTCGTTCATCAGGAGCTGATATTAGAGATGCTTTGAGAGAAATTAAACGTGAATTTGATGGTGTTGATGAATCAGAAGCCGGCGAAAGAATTAGAAGCTGGATAGAGAGTTAATTACTTTTCTTTCCTTTTATTTGCGAGGCAAAAGGGAAGAAAAGTAACAAAAGAAAGTAAAAGCACGCATTGCTACTATGCCCTTCGGGCATTTTGATTGAGTGGATGTTGCAAGCAAGCTTGCACTATTGCTTACGCCAAATATCGTCAATATATATGAGGCAACTACTTCTCAATTACGCTATAATACAATAGGGATTGTTATGCCCACTGGAGGAAGTACATAAATGGCAATAGAAGGATTCGATTATAAAGAGTTTGCAACAGCAATGGCTAATCAAGCAAAAGATTTAGTGCCTGCAGACCTTAAAGACAACGAAAAAGAATATATTGTAAAAACTCTGGGCAATTATACACATCTTGCCGGAGAAGCTTTGTATAACGATACTTCCCTTAATTTAAATGCCGAACAAGCCGTATTTATCACACAAATTATTGCAGAATGGTCTTATCACAAATCTATTGACTTAATTCATTCCGGTATCCTTCCACAGTATTGGGATAGTATTATGCAAAAAATTGCATTTACTATTTTTGAAGTTGCAAAACAAGCTGTAATAAGAAAAATACCTCAAGACCAATTACTACAAGCTGTTGAGCACCATGTAAACAAAGTTTATAAACAAAGCATTGAAGAACTTGAGAAAAAAGGCGTTATAGACGAAGAAACTAAAAATAGAGCGGAAAGTCAATCTAATATTGATGCAATGGCTCAACAAGCACAAGCTGAACAACAACGTCAACGACAACAAGCCGCAGCTGATTCTGAAAAAAGAGCTCAAGAAATTCGCAAACAAAAAGAAGAACGAAGAGCTAAAGAACGTAATGAAAAACGAAAAAATGAAACTCTTGCTTCTATGCCACAAGGCATAAGCCAAAAGCAAATGAAACTTATGTCTTTAGCGCTTGTGTTAAAAATTTTATCACAAGATAAAGTTACAACTATTCTTAACAAATTTGATTCAAATGATTCTCTTGCAATTTCACAATATATGAATATGGCAGATTTGGAATCTCATATTGATGGAGATTTGATTACGGATTGTTTACATGAAATAAAAAATTTCTTACCAATCAAGAAAAAACTTACAAAAGAAAACGTGCTTGCGGATTTGTTGCATTTGTATAAAACAAATTCTCGAGAAAAAATCGAAAAAGTACTTAAAAATGAACGTCCGCTTGTAAAAAGATTTGTAGCACAAGCTTATGACGGAGAATTTGGAGATTTGCCATTAAGAGTTGCAGGAATTGTTGCAGAATACATTGAAGAAAGTGTATAATATAAATTATGATTATCAAAAAACGTAATCAAAAAACGGGAGAGGGGAAAAAACAACAGAAGCCGATAGAAAATAGCGCTCCTGTTGAAGTTGTTGATACCTCTACAACAATTCCCAAAGAAGAACCTGCTATTCAAGAACAGGTTCAACAACCTGCACCAAAAGAACCCGAAATGGATTTGTTTGATATAGAGAATATTGATTTTACTCAAAGACAAGAACGCAGACGAGGCTCCAGAAGACGTGGTTACAGAAGAATTGATGACAGAAATTTAGTTTCACGAGCTCAAGAAGAGTCCGAAAACATTAAGAAATCTGCATTTGAAGAAGGCTACCGATTAGGTTTAGAAAAAGCTGGTACCGATTTAGAAAATTTAAAAAAAGAACTTTCTAATTTTATGAATGCAAGAAAAGATGTTTTTGAATATATTGCACCGGATATTCTTGAAATTAGTGTTGATATTGCAAAAACCATCATAAAAAAAGAGCTTGATTCTGACCCTCAAGTTTTGATAAATACAATTGTAGATGTTCTTAAAACAGTTTCTAAAAATGAGCCCAAAATTGTGATAAAAGTTCGTCCGCAATCGGTTCAATTCATTAAAGATACGATTCCTAACATAACTTATCAATATGGAATTGATACTAAAATTAATATTGTAGCAGATCCTTCTGTAGAAGAAGGCGGTTGCATATTGCAAACAAACAACGGTATTGTAGATGCTTCAATTGACACACAATTGGAAATCATTAAAAAAGCGTTAGAAGGAATGTAGTTAAGGTGATCAAGTGACCAAGTGATTAAGTGAATAAGAGGTAACAAAACAAATTAGTAGTACAGCGGGATGTCACCCGCCCAAATGGTAGAAAACATGGCAGCAGAAGGACAACAAAGTAAACCTATATCAGAAATATTTTTGGC
>CAZHEI010000071.1:0-8184 GCA_964531425.1 uncultured Vampirovibrio sp.
AATTCTTTGTCTTTTAGCTGTTGTCATTTTTAATTCCTTTATATTTGTATCTACCATTTAACCAGTCAAAAATAGAGACTTTAAGACTCTTTTTAATGCCGGCTAGCTATGACTTACACCATAACATCTAAATCGTAAAACAAACAAAAATAAGAGTCAACAAGGGATTTTTAGTTGAATTAAAATTTTACAAATATTTACAATTAAGAATAATTATTAAGAAATGTTACAAATATTTTAAAGCGTGAAATTGAGTCCTTTTTATATACTTTATATATGTGTAAGATAAATAAGAAAGATGCTGTAAGATGACATTCGTTAACTACAATAGTATGAATATGCTGGGAATGAACAATATGTTTGGTTCAAACGTATTCGGCTCCGGTAATATTAGTCAGTTATTCAGTGGAACTGGCAGTATCTTTGATTGTTCCGGAATGTTTGGCACAAATATATTTGGTAGTGGTTGTTCTTTATTTACAAATTGTTATGGTCAACCAAACTATGGCGCAATGGCAGGATTTGGAGTTGCTAATGTTTTATTGAATGTTGGAGGTTCTGCAATATCTCAATTAATCCAAGAAAGAAAGGCTAACTCCTCTGAATCAATTGAAAAAGATGTAAATGGCATACAAAAAGAAATTGATACTGAACTAAATAAATTAGGTTCTGGAGTCAACGAAAGCAATTATAAAACTTACGACGTAAAAACAGAGTCTTGGTACACTGATGGTGTAAAAGACATTGAAGATAAGAAATCCGAAATAAAAGGAAAACTATCAGAAAGTGATTTAACTAATAAAAAAGCAATTTCAAATAATTGCGAAACAAAAATTAAAGAACTTAAAGAAGCTAAAACTAAACCTGGAGCAGATGTTACAGAGTTAGATAAACAAATTAAAGAACAAGAATCTATAAAAAAAGATGCCGATGAAGCAATCGAAGCTCATAACAAAGCTGTAAAAGAAGAAAAAGCACTTGATAAAAAATTAAGTGAATTGAATAAAAAAGCCGAAAAAGAACAAGAAGCTGTAAATGCTATAATTGAAAAAATAACAGATTTAATCGAAAAACGTAACAATGCACAAGCTCAATTAAATGATAAAATATTAGATGAAGCTGATGGTGCAAAACGAAACAGAACAAAGCAAGAAAATTTTGAAAAATTATTTGGCGCTGACGATAAATGCGTTCTAAAAAATGAAGGCGAAGCAAAAAAATCTGATATTCGATATGCTATATTGGGTTATAGAACAGCAAAAACTCCGGAAGAAAAACAAAAATGGGCAAATAGATTTAAGCAATTGTACCAACTTTTAAGTCCGGATGATAGAGAAGATAGAAGTTTATCCGCAGCTTATGGCATAATATTAAATGAAGTTTAATACATAATTTAAACAAATAATCAAAAAAAGGTTGTCCTTTCATTTTGGACGACCTCTTTTTTATTATTTTGAGCTAGACTGAAGTCTACCATACAACTTACCACAACAAGCTCAAAACTCTCAAGAATAAACTTACCTATTGTTTAGTACTTATGGGAAATCCTAGCAATTATGATAAATTTCTATAACTTTAGAGACTATCAAAAGACTGTTTTGACCATTATGAAATTTAGATATTTGTAAAATAACAGCCAATTTGACTATTTCGAACAAGAATGTTGAGGATTATAGCTCCGCAGTTTTATAAACAAAATAACCTTCATAATTATAACTTGCATCAATTCCTTTCATATAAACCTCTCTATTATCTATATCAGAAGTCAATGCTTGTTTTAAAAGCTCTCTTATTTCAACATTTTTAATAGGGCTTCGTTCCATTGCCAAAAGATAATCTTCTTTATCAACTTTGGACCAATCAACGACTTTACCAAGTTCTTTTTTTAACATCAAATCAAGCCAAATACGAGCACTTCTGCCGTTGCCTTCCCTAAAAGGATGTGCTACATTCATCTCTACATATTTTTCAATAATCTCTTCATAAGTAGATTGAGGCATATTGTCAATATGCTCTAACGCCTGTTTTAGATACATCACAGGTGCAAATCTAAAGTTACCCTTGGCAATATTTACAGTTCTAATTTCACCGGCAAAAGTATAGATATCTTCAAAGAGGTACTTGTGAATTTTTGCTAAAGAATCAAATTTTCCTGCATCTAAAGAATTTAATATTTCATTCTCAAAAAGAGCTAATGCTTTTTTCTTACTAATTCTTTCTTCTTGTCTTGCAAGCTCTGCTGATTCTGTTATACCAAGTTTGTTTTCTAAAACCATATAGACCTCTTTTATCTTATTGTAACACAAAATTACTTGATTTTGTCTATAGATCTGGCATACTTGTTCAACAAAACAAATTTTACCCCAAAAAGAATATATTGAAATTAATATATGGTAACAAAAAACGACCGATTAAGTTTCGGTCGTTTTTTAAAATTGGGACCAGAGGGATTCGAACCCACGACCAAGGGATTATGAGTCCCCTGCGCTACCGCTGCGCCATAGTCCCACAGCGTTATATTTAATTTTCAGAACATTGGCTTGCGGTAGCGTCCCGCTACCTACCTCTCCTCGGAAGATACTTAATCTTCCTCGTCGGCAGAGTGCCAATAGTCCCACAGCGTTTAACCGTTACAACAACCATACTACCAAGTCCATAAGAAAAAATCAAGAACTTATAATTATTTTATAAAAATCATTTCCATTCCGGATAATAATACAATGTAATTGGAGTTTTTCTTTTAACCTTGACATGCCCACCCTTAATAAAGTTAGTCAAAGTTCCGGTTGGCGGAAGTGGTGTTAATGCCCACTTAAGCGGAAAGACAAGCAAACTTCTATCTTGACCAAATACTTCAAAGCTATCAGATAATTGTCCAACTGTAATTTGTTTGATTTTAAAATCTCTAAAAATAACACTTGCCGGTATTCCGTTCATGCCGGAAGTTATTATGACTGAAACTTTTGCCAACACGATTGTTCCTCTTGGGATAATCGTTTTTTCTTTATATACAACATCTCGTACAACTTTAAATTTAACGATTTGACCTTCATAAATATCTGATTCTGAACGTATTTCTTCAAGGATTTTTAAATTTACAGGAATTTTTACCGTTGATTCAAAATTGTAATCTGTATAAATTTTTGGCTTAATAGGATAAGTTGGTAAATTTTTAGCAACTTCATCAATCATAGTATCAGCAAAACAAACTGACATGCTTAAAAAGAATGTTAGAAATACCAAAAATTTATTCATATTTTACACCCTTCGCAGCCTTTGGGTTCTTAGCTTTTTCCGCTACTTTCTTCCTATTTTCCAATGAAGTCAAAAGGAAATTTTGATAATATTCATTTTGTATGTAAGTATTGTTTACGAGGAAACTAGGATATTGAGTATAAATTTTTTCATAAATATATGCCAATCTTTTGGATGTTAAATTTTTTCCGGAAAAAGTATCTTGACGAGCTTGTGGGCAAGATTTATTAATATAAGTTATTAAACCTAACGGATTATAACCGGCTCTGACCATATAATCTACTGCCAATTTGTCAAAAACCAGTTCATACTTTTTAGGCGCAACTTTTATTTTTAAAGAGCTTAGCAATCCATTTCCCAACCCATCATAAGAACGCAATGCTGCCGGAATTTCTCGTGCGATATAAGCAGCTAATTCATCATCTGTTTCTATATTTTTGTAATCACTACCAAAAACAACTACTTGATGCTTAGTTAAAGTTTTATCAGCTTTTAAAAGACCTTTTTTCCCCTGTTCGTCATATACAAAAGTAACTCTTTTTTCAAATTTATTTGAGTTAAGCACTTTTGCTCCAATCTTATTAATGCGAGTTTGAATATTGTTTTCTTCAATCAGTTGGGTGTTATCAATCGCAAATGCTGATGTTGAAACAAGTAATATTAATACTAAAAATAAAAAGTTTTTCATGCCCTCTTTCCTATCTATTTTTTTAAGTATAACATAACTCGCTCAAAAAATTCTTGTATTCAGTTTTTTCATAGATTAACACTTGCCTTAAAAACAGAAAGGAGAATTTATGAATGAAGTAGAACCAATTAGAAACAAAAAACAAATAAAACAAATTGAAAGATTCTTAAAAAAGAAAAACCAGAGAGATTTATTACTATTTGTAATGGGAACGAACACCGGATTAAGAGTTTCTGATATATTAGCACTTAATGTAAATGATGTTAAAAATAAAGATTTTATTGATATTGTAGAAAAGAAGACCGGCAAAAGAAAAAGATTTCCGCTCAATGATAAAATAAAAAGATTAATAGAAGATTTTACAAAAGGGAAAAAGAATGATGAACCTCTTTTTAAAACCATATATCAAAACCGAATGGAACGGACTTATGCTTATCGAATTGTAAATAAAGCTTGCAGAAACACCGGAATTCAAGAAAGGATTGGAACTCATACAATGAGAAAAACTTTTGGATATCATCATTATCACAAATTCAAAGATGTTGCGTTATTGCAAAAGATTTTTAATCATTACTCTCCAAGCGTTACTCTTAGGTATATAGGAATCGATCAAGAAGAAATAAACCAAAGTTACCTAAAGTTTATTCTATAAACCGCCATTCATTCTGGAAAGAGGTTCCTTTGCTTCCGGTGGAAGATACATTTTATTCGGATTCATAAATCTTGAAACAAATGGAGTTTGTTTGAAACCGAGTTTCTTATAGAACTCCATTGATTCATTTTTTGAAATCAATTCAATATTTCCGTTTAGCATACACTCATCACTCCTGCGTTGAGCGATTTGCAAAAGTCTTGTACCAATTTGTTTATGTTCTTCTAACCCTTTTGTATAATATGGAGTTCCAGGATTGGAATAATTTCTCAATTCATCCACAAATATATGTCCGGATTCGTTCTCCATTCCCCACATTGTTTTTTTTATTTTAAGAACAATTTCACCAATAATTTTGTCTGCATCATCTTTTAGTTTATAATTTTCTTCCATTCCCGAAGCATATTTGTAAACTTTCAATATAGCTTCCTGTCCTGTAGCTTTGAGAACTTTAACTTTACCGACAAATCCATTTGACATAATTCCAAGATTATAATGTTTTATTGTCTCAACAGGTACAGAACCTTTAAAAGCAGGCTTTGCTGAAATAGGTTGATAATATTTTGAATTGTAAGTTATAGGGGTATTTTGTATTTTCATATTGGTTTAAAAACATGTAAAAATATTTTTTGCTAGATGTTTGCGGAAGAATTAAAATTTTTTCGACTTTTTCCGCATCCTCCTAGATGTTTTTTAGCATAAATTTATTTTTTTCAAACTTAATTAACCCATCTTTTTGCATTTTTGAAAGCTCAAAACTCATTGCTGAACGATCAATATTCAAATAATCTGCTAAATCTTGACGATTAAACGAAATTTCAAAAATATTACTTTTATTTTTTCTTGCCTCATTTGAAAAATATGTCAAAAGTTTTTCTCTTATAGATTTTTGCGAGATATTTTCTATTTTTTGCAATAAATCAATATTTTCTTTAGACAGAATTTCGAAAAGATTATTAATTAACAGTTTATGTTTTGTACATGCGTTTTGACACATTGAAGTACATTTTTCATAACTCAAAATTAACAATTTTGTTTTACCGTCTGCAACCGCATCAATACTGGAAGATACATCTTTTGAAGCAACAAAAGCGAGAGCTATATTATCATTTACGCCAAGTCTTGTAACAATAATTCGTCTTCCCCAATAAGAATCTTTTTCTATATTCACGGCACCTTCTAATATTAGATATATGTTAGTTATCATATCTCCTTGGCGAATAATTATTTCTCCATTATCATAAGTTTTTAGTCTTGCATTAAAACATTCTAACAATGCTTTTAATTCTTCTTCACTCATTCCAAAAAACACAGGAGAATTTTTTATTTGATTATAATATTTTTGCATTTGCTTCCTTTCTGTATTCAAATACATTGTAAAATATCCAATATGAAGGTGCAAGGGCTATGTTTGTTATCGTCATCCACGGGGAGTAAATAAAAGAGCTGGTCGTGTTGTTACCAACTTATCATCATCCTTGGGGGTAAATGAAAGGGCTTGGACCTCCAGTTGTGCGTCATTTCGTGGGCTTTAGCCCGTGGCAATCCACTCTTCTGAATGGGAAATGGAAAGTGGAAAATGGAAAATGGGAAATTTTTACAGAAGTTTTATTACCCCCTCACCCTAGCCCTCTCCCGCAGGGCGAGGGAAAAATTTTTGTAACATCTTATTCACTTATTTACTTAATCACTCATTCACTTCAAATTGAAAGCGTAGAAAATAAGGATGTAAGTCCGTAATTTTCAAGCTGTTCAGGATCTGACCAATACATTAGTATCATGCCAAGTTGGCAAGATCCTGAAATACGCCTTATTTATTATCTCAACCTCAAATTCAATGTCTAATTTTGTCGGCTATTCAGGATGACATTATAATTTATAGTAACCGTCGACTCACGACTCACTATGCACGATTCACGAAAAAACGTAAAAACTTATTCACTTATTTACCTATTCACTTATTCACTTTCCTACAGCAACTGCAACGCTATGCTCGGACTCTGGTTTGCCGTAGCCATCAAGGTTGCAGAAGCTTGTTGAAGGATTTGTTGTCGAATGTATTCACTAGAAAGTTCTGCAATATCCGCATCCTGAATCGTTGAACGTGAGGAGACTAAGTTATCATACGATACAGCAATAGAATCAAGTGCTGATTCCAGACGATTTGATACAGCACCGAATTCGGTTTGCTTTTCAGAAATCACATCTAACATTGAATCTATTTTACTCAAATAATCTGTCGTTGTATTTCGCCCAATAGCACGTAAAGAGTTGATATTTCCCAGCTCCAATGATGTATTAAAAGAAATTTGGGAAGACGTATCGCCATTAATTCCAATTTGTAATACAAAATCAGACATTGTTGAACCCGAAGACGTAGCTCCACCATACTTATACAAGGTTGGTATCATTGCTCTCAATTCGGATTCAGATTTAGCTGTCACACCACTAGCTCCATAGCCAATAAAATCATCCTGATTAGTACCTTTTGAGTTTACAGAATTGTAGCTACAATTAACAACAGAGCCAGCATAGCAAATAAGATATCCTGTCAAACCACCAGTACTAGTTCCTGCAGCTGTTACTTTTCCTGTTGAAAAACTGTTTTTGATAGATGTTTTTTCATAGTCCGTTCCATCAGACAGATTAGCAAAACCTACCAAACCTCCACAATCAGCATCTCCATTTGCATTAATATTCCCTGTTGTATAACAGTTTTGGATATCACAAAAAGCGTAAGCATTGCCTCCTATTAATCCGCCAATGTAAGAATAGTCCGATTCATCAGAACAATCAATATCTACCGCAGAATAACAAGAATCAAATTTTAAAATATTTCCAACGTTAGCACCAACCAACCCACCAGCGTAAGTCTTTCCAACTAATACAGAACCGGTAGCGTAACAGTTTTGAATAGTATATGACTCTAGGTTATTAGCATCAAAATCGGCACTTAAAGTAGACACTCCGGCTAGAATTCCGACAACAGAATACTCCTCATCAATATCAATATATGCATCTTCTATTCCCAGATTTTTGATATCTCCACTTATGCAGCCAAATAGTCCTACATACGACTCCTCAGTAGGAGCTTCTGTTATAGTTAAATTTGATATAACATATCCGTTACCATCAAATGAACCGGCGAATAGATAGCCAGTGTCGTTATCAACGTCATAAGTTCCAATCGGAGTCCAATTGGAATAAACACTCAAATCAATATTATTAGCCAGCACAAATTCTCCACCTGTAACCAAACCATTATTTGTCATTGTTGCAAGTTTAGCAAGCTCTTCGGCTGTTGAAATTGAGTATGTACCGCTTGAGATTGCCGTATTTGCATCAACACTCGCCAACTTTGTCATAGCAGATGTGTCACGTTGGTCAATTTCTTGTATAAAGCCAGTTTCAGTTGTTACAGCTCTGGAGAGTGCGTATGTAGAGATTGCACTTACCGGATTTGATTCTGTTTTAAAGAGTTTCTGTCCGTTGTATTCTGCTGTTTCGTAAATACGGTTGATTTCATCAACAAGGGCATTTGCTTCTGAATTGATTGCTTTCAAGGAATCTTCACCATAAGTTCCATTAC